>JBBQDI010000110.1:0-5688 GCA_038319505.1 Burkholderiales bacterium | reverse complement strand
GGCCCGCGCCTTCCCTTCGAACGGATTTTTGCCTGTGTCTTCCTTTACCTGGATGCGCAACGGTGTGCCCTGCAGGTTGAACGCCTTGCGGAAACTGCTTTCCAGATAGCGTTTGTAATCGTCCCGCAACCCCTCCAGCGCATTGCCATGCAGCACGATCACCGGCGGATTCTTGCCGCCCTGGTGCGCATAGCGCGGCTTGGGCCGGAACAATCCGGATTTGGGTGGCGCATGCTGTTCCACCGCCATTTCCAGCACCCGCGTGAGTTTGGGCGTCGTCATTTTGATGAAGGCGGCAGCGTGTGCGGCCACAACGTCCTTCAGAAGGGTATCCAGCCCCTTGCTCTTGAGCGCCGAGATGTAGTTGAAGCGCGCAAAATCCAGAAACGCCAACTTGCGACTGATATCGCGTTTCACATCGTCGCGAATCTCGGGGCTGAGACCATCCCACTTGTTGATCGCAACCACCAGTGCACGCCCGGTTTCCAGCACGAAGCCCGCCAGGTGCGCATCCTGGTCGGAAATATTTTCACGCGCATCAAGCACCAGCACCACCACGTTGGCGTCCTCGATCGCCTGCAGGGTCTTGATGACGGAGAATTTTTCCACCGTCTCGAACACCTTGCCACGGCGCCGCACGCCGGCGGTGTCGATCAAAATATAAGGTTTGCCGTCGCGCTCGAATTCGACATAAATCGAATCGCGCGTGGTGCCCGGTTGATCGAACGCGATAACGCGTTCCTCGCCCACCAGCGCGTTGACCAGGGTCGACTTGCCAACGTTGGGGCGTCCCACCAGCGCAATCTTGGGGATGCCGAAATCGTCGGTTTTTTCTTCTTCTTCGGAAAACGGCGCCAACGCCTCGGCCACCAGATCGGAAATACCATCGCCGTGCGCGCTGGAAATGGCCAGCGGTTCGCCCAACGCGAGCTCGTGAAACTCAGCAGTCACGACGGCAGCGTTCATGCCTTCGGCCTTGTTGACCGCGAGCAGCACCGGACACGTCGCACGTCGCAGTCGCTCAGCGATGACCTTGTCCTGTTGCGTAAGACCTGCCCGGGCATCAACCATGAAAATAATGGCGTCGGCTTCGTCGATGGCCTGCAGCGTCTGGCGCGCCATTTCAGCCATGATGCCTTCCTTGGCCACCGGCTCGAGGCCGCCTGTGTCAACCACGAGATAGGGTTTTTCACCCAGGCGGCCACGGCCATAATGGCGGTCGCGCGTCATCCCCGGCAGATCGTGCACCAGGGCATCGCGCGTGCCGGTGAGGCGGTTGAACAGGGTCGACTTGCCGACGTTGGGGCGCCCGACAAGAACCAGAGTGGGAAGCATGGCTATCCTTGCTGCACGCCGGCAAAACCAGCGCGATATGTTTACTTGATTCTGAAAGCGACGACGCTGCCTTTGGCTGTCTGCACTGCGAAGCCCGGTCCAATATCGGTCGGTGCTGAGCGCACACTGCTGTCGACCTTGGCGCGCGCGATAAAGCGCCCATCGTCTGCGGATAACACATGGACATAGCCTTCTGCGTCGGCCACCACCACCCAGTTACCCAACGCCAGAGGCGGAGTCACCTGGCGCCGCGCCAGCTTGTCCTGCCGCCAGCCGGCGCGGCCACTGCTTTTATCGTAGGCCGTCACGGCATCCTGATCGTCGGTGACATAGACATTGCGCCCATCCATTGCCAGTCCGCTATTGCTTGAGGTGTCACGGGCCCACAACAGGGTACCCTTCTCACGGTCAAAGCAGGCCACGCGTCCCTGGTAGGCCACTGCGCATACCTGACGTTCATCCACCACCGGATTCCCCATCACGTCGGCGACCCGTTCGAGTTCGGTCGCCCCACGTGGCAGCGCCACGGTCACCTCCCACAGTTGCGCACCGTTGGCAGCATTCAACGCGACCAGCTTGCCACCTGGAAACCCGGTGTACACCACGTTGTCACGCACCACCATCCCACTCGATCCCCGCAGGCTCAGCGAAGGCAGGTTACGGGTATACAGCCACTTGCGGCCTCCATCAGCAACGGCAAGGCCATGCACACTGCCATCCCCGGTGCGGGCAATCACCATGTCTGTCACTGTGAGCAACTGTCCGGTTACTTCACTTGACAGCGCCACCTTCCAACGCTGCTGTCCGCTTTTTGCATCCAGCGCCAACAATTCACCCTTGCCGCTACCCGCCAACACCAGGCCCTGCCCTGCACCCGCCCCGGCCGAAAGTTTCACACCCGTATCGGTATTCCACACCGTTTTGCCGGTATTCACGTCAATACGCACCACCCGGCTGCCGCCAGCGGCCAGGACGTCATCGCCCTCAACCTGAAGATGGAACAGATAGCCCCCCGCATCGCCTGTCTCGGCTTTCCAGGCTTCGGTAAGACTGGCGGTCGGTTTGAATTCAGCCAATTCAGCTGGCTTTGCCCTGGCTGGACCCGCACCAAACCAGCCGCCTACCGTGTCTTTCATTGAACCGACTGCGCTGCAACCGGACAAGGCCAGTGCAAGGCTCACTGCAATCAGACGCATCTTCACTTGGCTTGTCCTCCCAGTGCATCAAGCTTCAACTCGACGATATTGCGATAAGCGTTGTCTTCCTTCATTTTGCCCAATGCTGCCTGATACGCTGCACGTGCGTCAGCCTGCTTGCCCTGCGCCAGCAACACGTCGCCCCTGAGGTCATCGAAGCGAGGCGCAAATGCATCGCTGTGGGTGCTCGCCAGCGTTTTCAGGGCAGCGTCATATTGCTTCTGGTCGAGCAGCACCCCGGCCAGCCGCAGGTGCGCCAGATCCTTGACGGCAGGCTCCTTGCTAATGGACGCTGCCCACTCCAGTTGGGCCTGCGCACTTTTCATGTCCTTGCCACCCACGTTGAGCTTGGCCAGCAATAGCGCGGCACGCGGCGCGTAAGCCGTGCCTTTGTACTGGTCGATCAGCATCGATCCTGCCTCGCGCGCACCCTTGCTGTCATTGGTCGCCAGTGACTGGGTGAGCTTTTCGTACACGGTTGCCGCTTCCAGGCTTTGTGTAAACGTGTGGTTCTGCCAATAGCGCCAGCCAGCCGCTGCCGCAATCACCACGGCCAGCGCAATCATCAACATGTTGCCCCAGCGTTTCCACCAGGCCTTCAGTTCGTCCAGCCGTTCCTGCTCGTCGAGATCATAGGTTGCCATTGTGTTTATGCCTTTTTCAGAAATTCAATTACCCGCGCCACCTCGACGCGGGTTTGCTCAGCCGACCCGCGCAGTGACTTAAGCGTCACCTGCTGCGCGGCAGCCTCGTCATCGCCGATGATCACCGCGTAACGCGCGCGGCTGGCATCGGCCTTTTTCATTTGCGACTTGAAGCTGCCGCCGCCGCAATGCAGCACGGTGGCGAGACCGGCGCCGCGCAACGCACTTGCCACCTGCCAGGCCAATCCCTGTGCAGCGTCACCCGCATGGACGATATACGCGTCTGGCACCGGCGATGCAAGCGCGGTGTTGCCCACCTCCATCAGGGACAGCAGCCGCTCGATGCCCATGGCAAAACCCGCAGCCGGTGCCGGCTTGCCGCCCAACTGCTCGATCAGGCCGTCGTAACGCCCGCCGGCACATACCGTACCCTGCGCACCGAGCTTATCGGTGACCCACTCGAAAACGGTGCGATTGTAGTAGTCGAGCCCGCGCACCAGACGCGAGTTGAGTTCGAATGCGACGCCATTCGCGCGCAGCAAGGCCTGCAGCGCATCGAAATGGACCAGCGCCGCTTCATCGAGTTCGTCCATCAGCTTGGGCGCCGCGTCATTCAACGCCTGCATGGATGGATTTTTACTATCGAGTATGCGCAGCGGATTACAGTGCAACCGCCGTTTCGAGTCCTCGTCGAGTGCGTCCTGATTCGCTTCGAAATAGGCGATCAGCCTGGCACGATGGCGCTGTCGTGATTCGATGTCGCCCAGGGTATTGAGCTGCAGTGTCGGCGCAATCCCCAGTGCGTCCCACAGGTCGGCGCACATCACGATCAGCTCGGCATCGACGTCCGGCCCGGCAAAGCCGAGCGCCTCGACGCCGACCTGATGAAACTGCCGGTAGCGGCCTTTTTGGGGGCGCTCATGGCGGAACATCGGCCCCGTGTACCACAGGCGCTTGCCGCCGTCGTACAGCAAATTGTGCTGGATCACCGCACGCACCGATGAGGCCGTGCCTTCGGGACGCAGCGCCAGCGATTCACCGTTCAACTCATCGACGAAGGTGTACATCTCCTTTTCGACGATGTCAGTCACTTCGCCGATGGCGCGCTTGAACAGCCCGGTGTGTTCGAGTATGGGCGTGCGCATCTCGCGGTAGCCATAGCGACGCAGCCAGTCGCGCACGATCGCCTCGAACGCCTGCCAGGTATCGGTCACCTCGGGCAGGCAGTCGTTCATGCCGCGCACGGATTGAATCAGGTTGCTCATAAATTAATCAATTGAAATCGGGTTCACGCAGCGCCGTAATGGCTGCGTACATAGTCTTCGACAATCGCCTGGAATTCCACGGCGATCCTGTCACCTTTCAGCGTCACGGTTTTTTCGCCATCGACATAGACCGGCGCCACCGGCACTTCACCGGTACCCGGCAGCGAAATGCCGATATTGGCGTGCTTGGATTCGCCCGGGCCGTTGACCACGCAGCCCATCACCGCCACCTGCATGGATTCGACGCCAGCATACTGGTCGCGCCACACCGGCATCTGGTTGCGCAGATAGGATTCGATGTCCTGCGCCAGTTCCTGGAACACGGTTGACGTGGTGCGTCCACAGCCAGGGCACGCGGTGACCTGCGGGGTGAACGCGCGTAGCCCCAGCGCCTGCAGGATTTCCTGTCCGACCCGGACTTCCTGGGTACGGTCGCCGCCCGGTTCAGGCGTCAAGGAAATTCGAATCGTGTCGCCGATGCCTTGCTGCAGCAGCACCGACAACGCGGCGGTCGATGCGACGATGCCCTTGCTGCCCATGCCGGCCTCGGTCAGCCCCAGGTGCAGCGGGTAGTCGCACTGTGCAGCAAGATCGCGGTACACCGCGATCAGGTCCTGCACCCGGCTCATCTTGCATGACAGGATGATCTTGTCGCCACCCAGTCCCAGTTCTTCGGCCTTGTTGGCCGACTCGAGCGCCGACGCCACCATGGCACGACGCATCACCACCTCAGCATCTTCCGGCTGCGCACTGCGCGCGTTATCGTCCATCATGCGCGCCGCCAGTGCCTGATCAAGGCTGCCCCAATTCACGCCAATGCGCACCGGTTTGTCGTACCGGCACGCCACCTCGATCAGGGTGGCAAACTGCTCATCGCGCTTGTTGCCGCGCCCGATGTTGCCCGGATTGATGCGCAACTTGGCCAGGGCCTCGGCACATTCGGGCACCTGGGTCAGCAACTTGTGCCCGTTGAAATGAAAGTCTCCAATCAACGGCACCCGGCACCCCAGTACATCCAGACGCTCACGGATGCGTGGCACCGCAGCTGCGGCTTCCAGCGTGTTGACGGTGATCCGCACCAGTTCCGAACCCGCCTCGGCGAGCGCCTGTACCTGGCGCACCGTAGCCGTGATATCGACGGTATCGGTATTGGTCATCGACTGCACCACTACCGGCGCGTCACCGCCGACCAACACTTGGCCAATCCGCACCTGGCGGGTGAAACGACGGACTATCTGCGACATCACT
>JBBQDI010000109.1:0-5695 GCA_038319505.1 Burkholderiales bacterium | reverse complement strand
CAGGCGCTGGCTCATGCTGTTGAGGGCCTTGACCAGATGCGTCAGTTCGTCCTGATGGAGGGCGTCTGCTTGGTTCCGGTCCAATGTCAGGGTATTCGCAGCCGAGCCCGCTTCCAGGTTTTCGGCATGGTGGGCAATCTTGTTCAGATGACGCCCCACCAGCATCTGAAACAGGAACAGGATAAACAGCGAAACCAGAAAGGTCTTGATGGTCTGGGTAGCCAGAATAACGATGAACTTGTCTTCGAGCCTCTGGTAGGCGCCCTGTTTGCTGGCAACAGCGACCAGCTTGCCAACATAGATCTGTTTTCCCAGGTACGGGTAGTACAAGGGGGTTTCCTGGCGCAGGGTTCGCTCCTTTTCAGAATGTCCTGTTGTGGCGATGACCTGATCCTTGTCGTCAAGGACCTCGATGAACTGCATGTCGGGCAACTGGAAGATGCCATCAATCTGAATCTGGATGGCTTTCTGGTTGGTTACCCACAAGCTGCTGGATAAGCTGATGGCATAGCTCTTCTTGATCTGGTCCAGTTGGCTCTCGATTGCGCGTACATCGCGATTGAACTCGATGCCCAATTGAAGTGCGGTCGACGTCAGTGTGACGACGGAGCTGAAAACGAGTATCCACAGCGCGAGCTGGCGACCGATGCCCGGCTGCAGCAGTGTTCCTATAGTGGCGTAGGGTTTGCTCAATTGGCGTGACCTATTGCCGCGTATTGGGCAACCACGCTGTCATAGATATGTTGAAGTTCGCCCTCATTCGCCATCTTGCCCAATTCGGTGGTGATGTGGGGAACCATAGCTGCATGTTTCTTGTTCAGGTAAAGGTAAAACCCCCCTTTGAACAGGCTGGGCTGCAGCACCCGGATCCCCTTGATGTTCGCCTTATGAATGATTTGCAACCCCTCCAGCTTTTCCAGCAGTGCGATGTCGATGCGATTCTTGTCCAGCATCTGGAACAGCTGGTCGCCGGTTTCCAGGGCGGTAACAGAGCGCGCTCCATCCGCTGCCTTTTCCAGAATCTTCCAGCCACGGATTACGCCAACGTTATAGGGTTTGATGCTCTCAGGCCCATCCACCTTGAAATCGACATTTCGGCTAAACACCACCATTTCAAAATTCATCACCGGCACGGGCACGCGAATCAGATCCGGATAGATTTTCTCAAGACCCGCCACCCGGGCTACATCGCCGTCAACAATGCCGTTATTGGCATTGCGCAGTATCCGTTCTGACACATCCAGGCGCCGAATTTCAATATTGATCCCCAGCCGCTTTGCAAGCTGTTGGTACACCCGATCCAGTACGCCATCCCGATTCTCGGACGTCAGGGGCGCATAGAAGGTGGAATTGAGCACAATGGTCTGCTGAGCCCAGGCAGCACGCATCATCAGGCTCATCACCAAGGCCAGTAGGGTGCGTGATCTCATGTCTTTTTCCTGAAGCCGGTGTGAGGGGGGCGTGTCATGACTGAGCTGGCCGTGCGCCCAGCGTGAAATAGAAGGTGGCGCCCTTGCCTGGCTGGCCCTCGGCCCAGACTGTCCCGCCGTGGCGCTGGATTATGCGCTGCACCATGGCCAGGCCGATCCCGTTGCCAGGAAAATCTGCGCCATGCAACCGCTGGAAGGGCTGGAACAACTTGTGGACGAACTGCATGTCAAACCCGACGCCGTTGTCGCGTACAAAAAACACGGTTTCACCATTGTGTTCCTGTCGGCCGAACTCGATTGCCGCGCCTGGTGTCTGTGCAGTGTACTTCCAGGCATTGCCCAACAGATTGTCGAAAATGATGCCAACCAGAGCGGGGTCGGCGCGTGCGATCACGCCCTCTGCTACGCTTATCGCCACCTGTCGTTCCGGCTCGGATTGAGACAAGCGGCCGATGCTCTCGTGCGCCAACGCACTCAAATCCATATCTGCCAGGCTCAATTCATGTTGAGTCATGCGCGCCAATCCGAGCAGGTCGTCGATCAACAGGCCCATGCGCTGCGCGGCTGAACGTGTGCGCACAAGATATTGCTGCGCGGTGGCATCCAGCGCCGTGGCATAGTCCTGGCTGAGAATATGGCAGTAACCATCAATCGCCCGCAGGGGCGCACGCAAGTCGTGCGATACCGAATAGCTGAACGCATCGAGTTCCTTGATTGCGGTTTCGAGCTCGACGGTGCGGCGTTGCAATTCACGCTCTTGTTGCATGCGATCCTGGATTTCAGCCTCCAGCGGCCGGATCGCCGTGCGCTGCAAAACGCTCCACAACGCCCACCCAAGCAGCAACACCAAAGCCGCCGCTATCAAGGAGGCGCTGTGCTGGATGCTTGAGATGCTGTCCTCGAGACTGGAAACGTCCGCGACAGCATGCAGTACCAGCAGTTTCCGCTCGCCCAACACCACAGACTGCTCAGCTTCAATCGCATGGCTGATCGGCTTGCCATTTTGCGCGGCGACCAGTACAAACCCATTGGGCGTTACCGCGGTGATTTGCAGGGGATTGACGCTGCGCTTGACCCAAGTTTGAACCAGTCCCTCGACCGCAGCATAGTCGTTGCGAAGCAGGGGCTCCACGGCGAGTTCGCCCAGCAGGGCCAGCTCGGTCTGGAATTGAGCGCGCGCCTCGTTACGTAAATATTTCCCCTGCAGGCTGCTGACGGCGAGGCTGGTTGCGCTCACAAGCAGCGCCAGCACAATTACAAAAGCCAGCAGCGCGCGCTGGTTGGCAGAACGGTGGTCAGGCTGAATGCTCACTAGTAGGACACACCCATATCTTTCATTTTTTTCAACACCATGCGCAGAGAATCGTAATCACTATCCTGCACCGGAACCAGTGCGGTGACTCCTGACGTTATCGCTTGCAAGGCTGCGAGCCCCTTCGGATTCTTGTTCATTTGCAGCATGATCTCACGCAGTTTGTGTACCTGGTTTGCCGACAGTTTGTGGCTGGCGACAAACACATGGTCGGAAACCGGTTCCGAAGTCGCAATCTCGCGCAGGCCACGATCCTTGTATTTGTAATACACGTCCTCTTTCACGGCGCCGGCATCGAAGTCACCGGCCAGGACGCCCAGGGCCACATTGACGTGGTCACCCACAAACGTGTAGCTGGCGAACCGGTCGACCGTGATGCCGGCCTGGTTAAGCATGTAGCGTGGGACGAGATGGCTCATGGTGGAATGTGTTTCGCCAAAGGCAAAGCGTTTTCCGGCAAGCTCGGTCAGGGTATGCAGCGGGCTGTCAGCACGCACGAAAATCTTGCAATGGAATACCGGCTTCTCGCCGATTTTCTGCCGGGCCAGCAACGGGTACTCACCGTATTGCTCGCGAAATTTTACGTAGGACGCCGGTCCCATGTAGGCAATATCCACTTCATTGTTCCCTACGGAATCGATGTGCGTCTGATAATCCCTGGCGATACGCAGCACGACCGGCTCACCGAGTTTCTCGCTCAAATAACGGGTGAGCGGGGAAAAGGCTTCGGTCAGCCTGGTGGCGGGTTTGAACGGATGCACGCCGAGTACCAACTCCGCATGCGCCAAACCGGCGAGGCATAGCGTGCCGCAAATGAAAGCGAAATACCGGATAAGAATTTTCATGGCTGCCTCAAGTCTGGTTGCAATTCGAACGCGGCGAATCGCTACGTTAATCCAGAACAGGGGCATTTTCATGATCGGCTCACATCGCCGAGCGTGAAAAAGAAAGTGGCGCCCTTGCCAATCTCGGCTTCGGCCCAGACTTTTCCACCATGGCGGTGGATGATGCGTTGTACCGTGGCCAATCCAATGCCGGTACCCTCGAAGTCATCCTGGCGGTGCATGCGCTGAAAGGCGCCAAACAGTTTGCCCGCAAACCGCATGTCGAAGCCTGCGCCGTTATCGCGTACCCGGAACACGGTTATTCCATCTTGCTGCTGGGCATCCAGGGAGAATTGCGCCGTGACGGTCTTGCTGGTGTACTTCCAGGCATTGTTCAAGAGATTGTCCAGCACGACTTGCATCAGTCCCGGGTCCCCCTGGCAGCGCAGGCCGTCGGCGATATCGACACGAACACTTCGTCCCGGCTCAGCCTGACGCAATTGCGCCACGATTTCATGGGCGATTGCACTGAGGTCAAGCTCGGCCGACTGCAGTGGCGTACGTGTGACCCGCGCGAGCATGAGCAGGCGGTCAATAAGCGCACCCATGTTCTGGGCGCCATTGCGCACTCTTTGCAGATAGTTTTGACCGGTACTATCCAGTTGATCGCCATAGTCTTCCATAAGTGAAAGGCTGAAGCCGTCGATCGCACGCAGGGGCGCACGCAGGTCGTGCGAAACGGAATAGCTGAAAGCCTCCAGTTCCTTGTTGGCGGCTTTCAGGTCTGCGGTGCGCGCGTTGACCCGGGCCTCCAGATCGGCATTCAACTGGCGAATTTCCATATCTGCCTGCTTGCGATCGCTGATGTCAATGGACGTCACCACAGCGCCACTCAATTGGCCGTCGCGGTAGATCGGGTGTGACCAATATTCCACCGGAAAACTGCTGCCGTCCTTGCGCCAGTGCACTTCATCGTCGGCATGCACGACCTGGCCTTCCAGGGTGGATAGCCGCACACTGCAGCTTTCCCTGGGATAGACCCTGCCGTCGGGATAATGGTGGTGAATCAGTTCGTGCATCGATTTGCCCACGATGTCACTCTCAAGCGCATACCCCAGCATGCGCATGCAGGCTGCATTGACGAAAGTGCACACGCCCTGGGTGTCGACGCCGTAGATGGCTTCCGCGGTGGAATTGAGCAGGAGTTCGATGTTCGCGCTTTGCTCGCGTAGCACGCGTTGTTGTTCGGTCACGGCATCGGCCATGTGGTCGATATCTCGCGAGAGCATGGCCACCTCATCGTGCCCCGCTACCTGGCTGCGGGCGTGGAAGTCGCCTTCTGCAAACTGGCGGGCAGTATTCGCCACGCGCTGCAGGCGCCGGGTCAGGGCGAAACCGGTGGCCAGACCCACCAGGGCGATCAACAGCATGCCGGCGAGGGCAATGCCAAGCGTCAGATTGCGTGTTTTTTGGGTCGCGGCTTCCAGAGCGGCATTGGAAAATTGCACCGCAAGCGTCCCCAGAATGCCTGCATCAGAGTCCACTGGCTGGATGCGCCAACCGACCTCCTGACGATCTACCATTGCAGCCATCGAACGCCCGACATCCAGCACGCGCGTGCTCGCCACGATGCGTGACTGGGGGTCGGCGAGCACAATGCGCACGATGGACGGTTGCTTGCGCATGTCGTCGAGGTAGAGCTGGTAATCGGAATATTCGCCGGTGAGGAGGGCGGTCAGGCTCAGGTTCGACAACAGGTTCAGACTGGCCGCCTGACTTGCGGTGTTGAACGCGCGGGCAGTCGAACCGGATTGAGACAGCGCGACGCTCAACACGGCACCCAGCATGCACGCTTCCAGAACGAAGATCACCAACGCAATGCGATAGCGCAGCGACAAGCGGCCGAACATCAGTGCGGTACCTCGAAGTGAGGCAACGCTGCATAGTTGGCCGGGTTGATGGGCACGAAAACGCTGTTGCCCAGGCGCTTCAGAATATTGCGACCCTGGTCGTTGTCTTTCCAGGACAGGATCTCGGCTTGCAACCGGTCCCGCAGTTTGGCCGGCAGCCGCTGGTGGGCCATGAACACGATGCCCGGCACCTTGTTGGTCAGGCCGACGGGTCGCAGG
>JBBQDI010000108.1:0-5705 GCA_038319505.1 Burkholderiales bacterium | reverse complement strand
ATCGACAACGTGGTGAGCGCGCCACATGGCCGTTTCCGGATTGCCCTGGCTTTCCCGGAAGTGGGCATGGGACAGTTCATGCGTATCTCGTCACTGCCGAATACCATTATGGCAACCATGGGTGCTGTGGCGGGCAGCGATAAAGAATCCAGCGGGGAATCCTGGAAGTAAAGCCTGCCTTCAGTAATTGGGGCATGTGAGAAGGGCGTTGCGTAGCAACGCCCTTTTTGTTTGTCGGCCCCACGCGCACGCTGCAGCGCCAAAGTCGTACAAATATTGACCAAATATTAAAGAAGCTGGCGCCGGTGCCGTAATTTTCACCATGTCGGGGGGCAAGTGCCGCCTGACCGGCGATCCTCGTGGAGAAAGTCTGTGGATAACGAAGCATTGAAAGGCGTCAAGGTGATGGTCATCGATGACAGCAACACCATACGCCGTAGCGCGGAAATATTTCTGAATCAGGCCGGCTGTGAAGTCATCCTGGCGCAGGATGGTTTTGATGCGCTATCCAAGATAACGGATCACGAGCCGGATGTGGTGTTTGTCGACATCATGATGCCGCGCCTTGACGGCTATCAAACCTGTTCGCTCATCAAGCGCAACGCCAAATACCGCACCACGCCCGTCATCATGCTGTCGTCCAAGGATGGCCTGTTTGACCGCGCACGTGGACGCATGGTGGGGTCGGATCAATATCTGACCAAGCCGTTTACCAAAGATACTTTGCTGACAGCGGTGCGCGAACATGCGTGCGCTGGCGCCTAACTGTTTTTTAAGGAGAAAAAATTATGGCGATCAGCCGAATTCTGGTTGTAGATGATTCCCCCACCGAACGTTTCTTTCTGTCCGAGTTGCTGGTCAAGAATGGGTATCTGGTCAGCATGGCCGAAAGCGGAGAAGAGGCGGTCGCGCAGGCTAAGCAGACGCTGCCTGACTTGATTGTGATGGATGTCGTGATGCCGGGAATGAATGGCTATCAGGCAACACGCATGATCACCAAGGAAGACGCAACCAAGCATATTCCGGTCATCATGTGCACCACTAAAGGACAGGAGACTGACCGGGTGTGGGGCATGCGCCAAGGGGCAAAAGCCTACCTGGTCAAGCCAGTGAAGCCGGAAGACCTGTTATCGCAAATCAAGGCGCTGGGCTGAGTAGACCAACATGGCCAAGAAATTCAATCTGCGCGAATTCCAGATCGGGCTTTCACAAAAGCTGCAGGCTGCTGCCAGTCGTGACAATACCGGATCCCGTTTGGGTTTCCGGGTAGGCGATGTGAATTGGCTGGTGAGTCTCTCCGATACCGAAGAAGTGATTCCGGTTCCCCCCATTGTCAAGATTCCAGGTGCGCGGCGCTGGTTTCGAGGCGTGGCCAATATTCGCGGCAACTTGTACGCGGTCAGCGATTTTTCCGATTTCATGGGGCAGGGCGTGACGCCCGAGCACGTTAATTGCCGTTTGCTTATCCCCCATCACGATTTCGGGGTGAACGCGGCACTTCTGGTGCATGGCACGCTGGGGCTGAAAAATATCAGCCGTTACCAGCCACGAAGCGAGCGTGCGACGCACCCTTGGATTTCACGCCAATATGCTGACGAAGCCGGAGTTGATTGGTGTGATATGGATTTTGGGCAATTGCTCGGAAATACCGAGTTCCTGAAGGTTGAGGCTCAGATCGGCAATTGACCGAAATCTGAGCGCGCTTGCACTGAATAATGAAAGGATTGGAGCAATGAACATGTCGATTACGATGAATGGCCTAAAAGGGCTGGCTGGCCGGATGACCGAAAGGGTCACCGGAAAAAGGGGGAGCGATCAAACCACCCTGATCATGCAGACCGTGCGCAAGCTGGCAAACAAAGAGGCTGGCAAGGTTCCGTTGATCGGCCACATGGCTGTTGAGAAACAATACCTTTTTGCAGGCGGCGCCCTGATCGCCTCACTGTTGCTTGCGGCCGGCTTCACCATTTACAGCCTGGTTCAACTGAGTAATCGAACGGGCTATGAAACCAAAGCAGGCGAATTGAAAGTGCTATCGCAGCGGCTTCCGCTGACTGCCCAGCAATCAGTTCTGGGAAATGTGGTGGCCTTCAAAAAACTGGCTGAAGGCAAGGTCAGTTTTGAGAAGACGCTGACCGGCCTGATCGAAGGGGATGACGTGGTGCCCGCATCCAGCGGAGCTTCACGCGACACGCTTGAAAAAATCAGTGCGCAGTGGAAAAAATATGACCCGCAGGTCGTGCAGATTTTGTCGCAGCAGAAAAACCTGATTCGACTGAGCAAGAGCGTCAAGCAAATTAACGAACTCAGCTCCGATTTGCAGGAAGTGTCTGAACAGTTGGCCAGCCAGCTGTCCGAGTCAGGTGCCACCGTGAAAGAAGTGTCACGTGCCAACCACCTGATCATGCTGAGCCAGCGGCTTCCTAAAAACGCCAACTTGCTGTTATCGGCTGACCAGATCGACCCCGGCGTGGTGTTGCAGTTGGAAAAGGATACGACTTCGTTCCGTGATTCGGTTCAATTGCTGATGGGGGGCGTGGCTATCCGCAACAAGGACAGCATGATGACGCTGGAAGATTTGGGCACCAACATGGCCGACATGGTGGATGCGGTGGGTTCGGTGCTTGCCAACACGCAGTCATTGCTCAAATCCAAGACGGCAGCAAACAATCTGTTCTCCGGTAGTGACACGCTGTTGAAAGACACGAATCAGTTGTCACAGGATTACCAGTCTTCGGGCAGCTTGAGTTATCTGTTGGCCGCCTCGTTTGGCTTGTTGGCAGTCGTTTCGCTGGTGTTGCTGGGTCTGGTTAATATTAATGAGACCAAATCGCGTGCGCGCAAGAGTGAAGAAGAGAACAGCCGCAACCAGGAAGCGATTCTGCGCCTGATGGATGAACTGGGTGAACTGGCTGAAGGCAACCTCACCATTAACGCCAGCGTGACCGAGGACATTACCGGTGCGGTGGCTGACTCCATCAACTACACAGTGGAAGAGCTGCGGAGTCTGGTGCGGGGTATTAACAACGCAACAGAGCAGATGGATCAGGCAGCGGGTCTGGCCGGTCAGGTTTCAGAGTCGCTGCAACAGGCCTCGCGCCGTCAGACGGAAGAAATCGAAGAAACCTCAGCCGCGGTGGTCAATCTGGCTCAGTCGGTGCAACAAGTGTCGGGTAATGCCGCCGAGTCCGCCCGCGTGGCCGAACAATCTTTGGCAGCTGCTGAAAAAGGCCAGCAGGCAGTGGCAAACGCCATTTCCAGCATGAACGGCCTGCGTGAACAGATTCAGGAAACGTCGAAACGAATCAAGCGTCTGGGTGAGTCGTCGCAGGAAATTGGCGAAATTGTCGAACTGATTTCCGACATTACCGAACAGACCAACGTGCTGGCGCTTAACGCGGCCATTCAGGCAGCGTCTGCGGGTGAAGCCGGGCGCGGCTTCTCGGTGGTGGCGGAAGAGGTGCAGCGGCTGGCGGAACGTTCGGCTGATGCAACCAAGCAGATTGCTGCCATTGTGAAGACCATTCAGTCGGATACGCAAGAGACTGTGGCGGCAATGGAAGTCTCGACCCAGGGTGTGGTCGAGGGCGCCAAGCTGTCTGACACGGCGGGCCAGACGCTGGCTGAAATTGGTGACGTGTCGAAGACGCTGGCTGGACTGATTGCCGATATTTCTGCTGCCACGCAGAGTCAGGCTGAATCGACTGCCAAGGTGGCTGAAACCATGCAGGATATCAAGTCCATTTCGGCACAGACCAGCAGTGGCACGCAGCAGACCGCCGACTCGATTGGTGGCATGAAGCAGCTGGCACAAGATCTCAAGAACTCGGTTTCGGGCTTCAAGCTCGCCTGACCGGGCTGACCACAACGCGAAGCGAACAGCCGATAAGGCCACTGCAATCAACGTCAGGAATATCTCACCATGAGCGCCATACTCGATTACGATACCGGCCCGTTGAACTGGGTGCGTGCAGACATTGATGCTGCTTTGCAGGCTGCCCTCGGGCGTGTGCAAGCCTTCAGTGTCGACGCCGACCTGACCAATGCCCTGCGGCTGGCGCGCGATGACGCGCACCAGGTGACCGGTGCGTTGCGGATGGTTGGGCTGGAAGGTGCTGCCACCCTGGCGAGCACCCTGGAGTCCTGTCTGGACGACATCAACGAAAACCGCCTGCAAGCAGGGGACGATATTTTGCGCGCCATGCGCAATGCCATGGAAGGCCTGCAGCGCTGGATCAAGGATCTGGCCGACGGACGTGGCAGCGGCGAATTGGCGTTGTTCCCCCTCTATAAACGGCTGCGTGAATTGCAAGGCGCCGAACGGGTGTTTGAGGGCGAACTGTTCTTTCCGGACCTGCGTTCGCGGGTGCATGGCAAGGCAGCTAACGATGGCATGACGCAGGAAGATCTGGCAGCTGAAGTCAAAACCGCACGTGGCCAGTTTCAGCGTGGCTTGTTGGCTTTTCTTCGAAATTCCGATGCAGAACAAGGGCTGCAGCGTATGCGCGGTGCGCTGGCTACGATTGAATCGATTGCGCCATCGCAGGCTTCCCAAACGTTCTGGTGGGCGTGTGTCGGTTTTGTCGATAGCCTGATTGCGCATGGCGTCGAAGCTGACTTTCATGTCAAACAGCTGCTCGCCCGGGTTGACCTGCAAATGCGCCGCCTGATGGAAGGTTCACCGCAGGTCGCAGAACGTCTGATGCGCGATGCACTGTTTTTTGTAGCCAAAAGCCAGTCTCTGGATGGACGTGCCGCAGAAGTCCGTTCGACGTTCGGCCTCGATCGTTATCTGCCGGGCCGTGGCATGCTGGATCCAGAAGCGCTGGCGCGTATGCGTCCGGTGCTGGATGCGCTGCAGGCCGGGTTGAAAGCTGCGCGCGATCATTGGCATGCCTTTGTGGAAGGACATACCGATCAGCTTGAGCAGTTTCAGACTCAACTCACGCGCATGCAGCCTCAAGCCCAGATGCTTGAGAGCAGTGGCTTGATGCCCTTGTTTGACGATTTGGCGGCAGCGTCGACTGCCGCCGCCGGGAGCGAAGGCGAAGCACGTGAACAGCTGAACCTGGAAGTAGCTTCCACGCTCATGTTTATTCAAAACGCCGTTAACCAGGAAGATGTGCTGCACGCTGATTTTGCTGCGCGCGCCGGGCAGCAGCAGGCACGCTTGCGTGCTCTGATCGAAGGCCGTGAGATGCCGGCTACTGTCATGGATGCCGCCAACCAGCGCGAATCTGAACGCGACATGTTGGTGCATATGGCGCAGGAGGTTGGCTTGAATCTGCGGCAAATGGAAGAAGCGCTGGATGCCTTCTTCCGGGATGACAGCGAACGCGAAGCATTGGCCAATCTACCCGCGCTCGCACAGCAGGCGCAGGGCGCGTTGACCATGCTGGAATTGCCAGAAGCAACCAGCCTGCTGGCCGCTGCCACAGCGATGGCACAGCCATTTTCCAGTGAGGGCTATCCTGACGAGGCAACCCAGCAACGACTGGCCGATGCTTTCTCTAGTCTTGGCTTGTTTATTGAATCCTACTGTGCCGGGCGGGCCGATGCAGCGAGAATCCTGCGTCCGGTTCTGCTTGACTTTGGTTTGGTCGATGCCGACAGTGCAGATGGAAGCGCACTGGGTGAAACGGTGGAATCCGGCTTGCCCGCGCGCAAGGAAGAAGTGCATTCTGCCTACCTGGATTGGCGCGACC
>JBBQDI010000107.1:0-5751 GCA_038319505.1 Burkholderiales bacterium | reverse complement strand
AACGTCTCCGCGCTCACCGGCCTGCAGCAAGGGCTGGGCGCGCTGAAGGCCGATCATCTTGAGCGCCGTCGCCTGCTGCTCGACGGTGCACAGGGCGCCCATGTCACGATTAACGGCCAGCGCGTCATCTCGTTCTGCAGCAACGATTACCTCGGTCTGGCTGCCGACCCGGCACTGATTCAGGCCGCGCACGCTGCGGTAGACCTGTGTGGCGTCGGTGCGGGCGCGGCGCACCTCATCACCGGCCATCATCGTTTTCATCATGACTTCGAAACGGCGTTTGCAGACTTTGTGGGCAAGCCTGCCGCTCTGCTGTTTTCAACGGGCTACATGGCCAATCTTGCCGTGCTCACTGCGCTGGTCGGGCGCCAATCAGAGGTCTTTGCCGACAAACTCAATCACGCCTCGCTGGTTGATGCTACGCAGCTATCGGGCGCGACGTTCACCCGCTATCGCCACACCGACCTGGCGCAGCTCGAAAGCCAGCTGGCAAAAAGCACAGTGCTAGACAAGCTCATCGTCTCCGACCTGGTGTTCAGCATGGACGGCGACCTGGCTCAGGTCGATGCGCTGCTCGATCTGGCTGAGCGTTTCGATGCATGGCTTTATCTCGATGACGCGCACGGCTTTGGCGTGCTGAACCATGGCCGCGGCGGATTGAGTGAACGTGCATGCGCGAGCGATCGCGTGATCTATATGGCCACGTTGGGCAAGGCGGCCGGCGTGTCGGGTGCAGCGGTGGCCGCGCATGCCAGCGTGATCGACTGGCTGATCCAGAAAGCGCGCCCGTACATCTACACTACCGCTTCACCCCCGATGCTGGCCGCCTGCCTGCTGGAAAGTCTGCGTCAGATTGAAGCAGGCGAAGCGCAGCGCGAGCGGCTGCGTAGCCACATCGTGCAACTGCGTGAAGGGCTGGCCCACCTGAAACGCGGCGCGCTGATGCCGTCCGGCACGCCGATCCAGCCATTGCTGATCGGCACCAATGCCGATGCGGTGCAGCTGTCGCAGACGTTGTTGCAACGCGGCCTGCTGGTGCCTGCCATCCGCACGCCTACGGTGCCGGTCAACACCGCACGGCTGCGCATCACCCTGTCGGCTGCGCACAGCGCGGATGATGTCGCGCAACTGGTCGAGGCATTACATGCGGCTGACTAAACCCATGCTTGCGCTGGTTCACGGCTGGGGCATGAACGCCCGCGTGTTCGATACCCTGGCTGGGTTGCTGGACGCTGATTTCGAGGTGCGTGCGCTTGATTTGCCTGGACACGGCGGGCGTGATGCGCTGCCGCACAATACCCTGCAAAGCTGGGCCGATGACCTGACGCACCCCCTGCCGCAGGGCACGACTGTGCTGGGCTGGTCGCTTGGCGGGCAGGTGGCCATGCGTGCAGCGCTTGACCATCCCGAAAAAGTCGCCCGCCTGATTCTGCTGTCGTCGACACCCAAGTTCGTGGCGTCAGCGGATTGGGATCACGGCATGGCAGCTGGCGATCTGCAAGACTTTGGTGCGGCCTTGATCGCCGATCCGCAGGCCACACTGCTGCGTTTTTTGAGTCTGCAGACGCGTGGCATGGCCGGGCAGAAATCACTGCTGCAGCAATTGCGCCAAACACTGTTCGTGGCCCCGCAACCTCAAGCCGAAGCATTGACGAGTGGGCTGACCATGTTGCACGAGACGGATTTGCGCGCGGATTTGCCGAGCCTGATTCAACCCACTTTAGTGATACACGGCGCGCTCGATACGCTCACCCCACTTGCTGCTGGCGCCTGGCTTGACGACACTTTGCCCTGTTCGCAGTACGTCACCTTATCCCGTGCTGCACATGCGCCGCATTTGTCGCATGGCGAAGCGGTGGCCGCATCGATCATCCATTTTTCGCATGACTGAAACCGAACTCGATTTCGCCGAAGTGCGGCGGGCCTTTGATCATGCTGCCGCCAGCTACGATGCGCATGCGGTGTTGCAGCGTGAAGTGTGCGACCGCTTGCTGGCTCGACTCGAGTTCATCACCCTGCAGCCCGAGCGCGTGCTCGATGTCGGCAGCGGCACCGGCTACGGCCTAGCGCATTTGCGCGCGCGCTACGCAGAGGCCGAACTCTGTGCGCTTGATAATGCGCCGGCCATGTTGACTGCTGCGCGCGCACGTCTGCCGCAGCCGGGTTGGGTACAGCGTGCGCTGTTACAGCGTCTTCCAGGTAGCAGACCGCAACACGACTTTGTCTGTGCGGACATGGAACGACTGCCGCTGGCAGTCAACAGCATGAATCTCGTCTGGTCCAGCCTTGCCCTGCAATGGGCGCATGATCTTGAGGCCACCCTTAAGGGGTTTCATCAAGTACTTGCACCGGGAGGCTTGTTGATCTTCGCAACGTTTGGGCCGGACACGCTGAAGGAATTGCGAAAGGCATTTTCAGTCATTGACGACGCACCCCACGTCAACCAGTTCATCGACTTGCACGATATCGGCGACATGCTGATCAATGCCGGTTTTTCTAGCCCGGTGATGGAAATGGAGATGCTGACGCTGACGTACGCCGACCTCAAAACCCTGATGCGCGATCTCAAGGGCATCGGCGCGCACAACGCAGCATCGGCACGGCGACGCGGGCTGCTTGGCAAATCGGCGTGGGCACGGCTGGAGCAGGCTTATGAAAAACAGCGACTGGAAGGCCGGCTGCCGGCCACGTTTGAAGTGATTTACGGCCACGCCTGGGTGGGCGATAAAACACGGCGCGAAGACGGACGCCAGGTCATCCAGTTCAACATTGACGAACGCCACCGAAAGTTGGGCCTGGGATGAAAGCGCGTGGCGTGTTCGTAACCGGCACCGATACCGGTGTGGGCAAGACGCGGGTGGCGGTGGCATTGATTCACGCCCTGCGAGCACAAGGCTTGCGTGTCGCCGCAATGAAGCCGGTGGCGGCAGGCAGCGCGCCGGGTGAACTGAATGAGGATGTACTGGCATTGATGCAGGCAGTCAACGTGACGGCAGACGTGCGCGATGTGAATCCCTATGCCTTTGCCGAGCCTGTTGCACCGCATATCGCAGCACACCATGCCGGGGTGAGGATCGAGTTGGCTGTCATTGCTGAAGCGTATGCACGACTGGCTGCCGTAGCCGATGTGGTGGTGGTTGAAGGTGCCGGGGGGTGGCGGGTGCCGCTGAACGAGCGCGAAGACATGGCCAATCTGGCGCAACGACTTGGGTTGCCTGTCCTGTTGGTAGTAGGGCTCCGATTGGGTTGTTTAAACCATGCGCTGCTGACGGCAGAGTCGATTTTCAATCGACAGGTTCCCTGGGCCGGTTGGGTGGGAAACCACATCGACCCTTCGATGGCACAGCAGGCAGCCAATCTGGAAGCGCTGCATAGGCGTTTGCCGGAACCGTGCCTGGGCGTGCAGCACTATGAGCCCGACACGCTTCATTCATCAACAGCCAAGCCTCAATGGCTGACACTGTCTGATGATTTAGTATTTCAGAATACTCTTAAATAACGATATTTAATCAATAAATCAATAACTTAAACGGCTAATCCGGCTTGTGTGGATAGGTGGCATCGTGTACTGTCCGCGACTAATTGCCGCACACGGTTTCAGGATATGGAGCAGGTGGTTACAGAAGGCGTCGAATGGAATGCAACAGGTGCGTTTGTCTTTCATTCTCGCCCGCGGTGTTCGCTGACCCGTTTGCAGGAACGTCTGGTTTTCTGGAGCCTTGTGCTGTTGTGTTTTGGCACAGCAAGCATGTTTGCGGTGCTGGGGTACTGGCTGATTCTGCCGTTTGCGGGTCTTGAAATTGGCTTGCTGGCATGGGCGCTGGATGCGCTGCGAAGCCGGGAGGCCCATTACGAGACCCTCACCATAGACGGTGATGTAGTGGTGCTGGAATGGCAAACGAGAAATCAGGACGGACGCCGTGAATTGAATCGGCAGTGGGTACACGTTACATGTAGCTGCACAACGCCCGGCAGAAATTGCCGGCTCAGCGTGAGTTCACATGGCCGTGAAACAGAAGTCGGTCATTATTTAAGCGATGAGGCACGCTTGCAGCTGGCTGCCACTTTGCGCTACAAATTGCTGGCATAACCGACGCACGCTGCAATGACGACCAATAACAGTAACGAGAGGATGGGGAGCGCGATGAAAAGCATGTGGCAACGGGCAGGGATAGTGGGGGCGGCGCTGGCGACAAGCCAGCCAGCACTGGCGGAATATGCATACAACCTGCAAACACCGGCGAGTCAGGTAGCGCAAGACGTTTTTCAGTTGCACAACTTCATCATGCTGGTGTGTCTGGGCATTTTTGTCGTGGTGTTCGGCGCGATGTTCTATTCGCTGATCAAGCATCGCAAATCGGTCGGACACAAGGCGGCTCATTTCCACGAGAACACCACCGTCGAAATCGTCTGGACCGTGATTCCCTTCATCATCCTGATGGGGATGGCTTTCCCTGCCGCCAAGGTGGTGATTGACATGAAGGACACGACCAACCCCGACATGACCATCAAAATCACCGGCTATCAGTGGAAATGGGGCTACGACTACCTCAACGATGGAGTGAGCTTCTATAGCAATCTCTCGACGCCGCGTGAACAAATCAACGGTACCGCTACCAAGGGCGAACATTATCTGCTGGAGGTGGACGAACCGATGGTGGTGCCAGTCGGCAAGCGTGTGCGTCTGCTGATTACTGCCAACGATGTCATACATGCCTGGTGGGTGCCTGCGTTCAGCGTCAAGCAGGACGCGATCCCGGGTTTCATCCGTGACAGCTGGTTCAAGGCGAACAAAATTGGAACCTACCGTGGCCAGTGTGCCGAACTGTGCGGCAAGGACCACGGCTTCATGCCCATCGTGGTCGAGGTCGTGTCGGAAGACGATTACAAGGCCTGGGTAGCGAAGAAGAAAGGGGGCGCCCAAGTGGCCGCCGCTGACAACAGCAAAACGTTTGAAACGGCCGAGTTGGTGGAGCGTGGTGAGAAGGTGTATCAGGCCAACTGCGCAGCCTGTCATCAGGCCAACGGCATGGGGTTGCCGGGCGCATTCCCGGCGATCAATGGTTCCAAGGTCGTGACCGGTCCGATTGATGCGCACATTAACATCGTGTTGAATGGCGGCCGTCCGGGTACTGCGATGGTGGCGTTTGGCAAGCAGCTGTCCGATGCAGATATTGCTGCGGTAGTGACGTATCAGCGCAATGCCTGGGATAACAAGATGGGCGATGCAGCGCAACCCGCAGCAATCGCAGCCGCTCGTGGGACCGCAGCCGAAGCTGCCTCCCCCGCCGCGCAATGAATAACCGAGAGGAGAGCACAGTCATGTCTGATGCAGCACACGCCCACGACGAACACGGACACCACGCGCATCCCACCGGGATCATGCGCTGGCTGACCACCACCAACCACAAGGACATCGGTACGATGTATTTGTGGTTCGCACTCATCATGCTGTTCTCGGCGGGGACGATGGCGCTGCTGATCCGCTCCGAGCTCTTTCATCCGGGCATGCAGTTGATGCACCCTGATTTCTTTAATCAGCTCACCACGTTGCATGGCCTGATCATGATTTTTGGTGCCATCATGCCGGCCTTTACCGGGTTTGCGAACTGGCAGGTGCCTTTGATGGTGGGCGCACCAGATATGGCATTTCCGCGCATGAACAACTGGAGTTTCTGGTTGTTGCCGGTTGCCGCCGTTCTGCTGCTGGGTTCGTTCTGGCTACCGGGTGGCGCAGTGGCAGGGGGGTGG
>JBBQDI010000106.1:0-5787 GCA_038319505.1 Burkholderiales bacterium | reverse complement strand
TTTGCCGGTTAACACGATCACCTGATCGCTTTTACGAATACGTGCCATGATTACCTCTCACAGAACCTCGGGCGCAAGCGAGACGATCTTCATGAACTTCTCGTTACGCAACTCACGGGTAACCGGCCCGAAGATACGGGTTCCGATCGGCTCTAGTTTGTTGTTAAGCAGCACAGCAGCGTTGCCATCGAAGCGCACCAGCGAACCATCAGGACGACGAACACCCTTGGCGGTACGAACCACCACTGCGTTGTAAATGTCGCCTTTTTTGACACGTCCACGCGGGGCCGCATCCTTGATGGTGACCTTGATAATGTCGCCTACGCTCGCATAGCGGCGATGACTGCCACCCAGCACCTTGATGCACATAACCGAGCGCGCACCGGTATTGTCTGCTACGTCCAATACGGACTGCATCTGAATCATTTAATTGTCTCCAACTTTACCCACCACAGCGGCGGCCAGTTTTGGATCCCGTTCGGGAGAAAACCCTGCGTTTGCAGGATTACTTAAGTCGGCGAACCGGACTAAAACCAACCGGCTCACCAACCGGAAAACGCAGAACTATACTTGCTTTTTAAGCCTCTTGCAAGCCTTAAACGCGTGCGCGCTCAAGTAACTTGCTTACAGTCCAAGCTTTGGTACGCGACAATTTGCGCGACTCCTCAATCTGGACCATATCACCCTCATGAAACTCGTTGTTTTCATCATGGGCATGGTATTTCTTGGAAAGGCGGATAAACTTTCCAATCAACGGATGCTTGATACGACGCTCAACCAGCACCGTAACCGTTTTTTGCATTTTGTCACTTACGACACGCCCAGTCAGCGTGCGTACCATTTTCTTGTCTTCAGTCATGCTTGACCTGCCTTTTCGCGCATTATGGTCTTGACCCGGGCAATGTCGCGGCGCAATTTGCCCAAATCCGCAGTTTTGGTTGACTGTTGTGTGGCCACCTGCATACGCAACGCAAAGTGAGCACGCAACAGGGATTCCAATTCCTGCTTTAACTCTACGGCATTCTTGCCGCGCATTTCAATTGTATTCATCACTTAGCTCCCGATCATGCGGGTGACAAAGGTTGTCGCGATTGGCAACTTGGCAGCCGCGAGGCGAAAAGCCTCACGTGCCAACTCTTCATTCACGCCATCCATTTCGTACAACACTTTACCCGGCTGAATTTCCGCCACGTAGTACTCCGGGGCGCCCTTGCCGTTACCCATACGAACCTCGGCCGGCTTACGCGAAATTGGCTTGTCCGGGAAAATACGAATCCAGATCCTGCCGCCACGTTTGATATGGCGGGTCATTGCGCGTCGTGCAGCTTCAATCTGACGTGCGGTCAAACGACCACGACCAACCGCTTTCAGGCCAAAATCACCAAAGCTGACATCGGCACCGCGAGTCGCCATACCGGTATTCCGGCCCTTCTGCTCCTTGCGGAATTTTCTTCTAGCTGGCTGCAGCATGTTTCACTCCTGGTTTCTTGCCGCGCTTGTCATGTTCAACTGCCGCAGGCTGCTCACTACGGTTGAGCGCGTCACCTTTGAACACCCACACTTTGATACCAATAATGCCGTAGGTGGTTTTGGCTTCGGAAAAACCATAATCGATTTCAGCGCGCAACGTGTGCAATGGCACACGCCCTTCGCGGTACCACTCAGTACGGGCGATTTCCGCACCATTCAATCGTCCCGAACTCATGATCTTGACACCCAGCGCACCCAGGCGCATTGCATTTTGCATGGCACGCTTCATGGCACGACGGAACATGACACGCTTTTCCAACTGCTGCGCAATACCGTCAGCAATAATTTGCGCATCCGTCTCCGGCTTGCGCACTTCTTCAATGTTCACATGCACCGGCACCGACATCAGACGCGCCAACTCACTGCGCAGAACCTCGATATCTTCACCCTTTTTGCCAATGACCACGCCAGGGCGGCCACTGAATATGGTGATGCGTGCGTTCTTGGCAGGACGCTCGATCAACACCTTGGAAACCGACGCATGAGCCAGTTTTTTCTTCAGGTAATCACGAACCTTGATGTCCTCCAGCAGCATGGTGGAGAAGTTTTTATTCGAGCCATACCATTTCGCCGTCCAGATACGCTGAACACCAAGCCGGAACCCAATTGGATGTATTTTTTGTCCCATAGCGCTTCCTTAATCCCCGACAGTCACTGAAATGTGACAAGTGGGTTTGCTAATACGGTTGCCACGTCCCTTGGCACGAGCAGTAAAGCGCTTGAGCACCGACCCTTGATCAACCAGAATAGTCTTGACCTTCAGGCTGTCGATGTCGGCACCTTCGTTGTGCTCTGCGTTGGCAATGGCCGACTCGAGCACTTTCTTGATGATCTCCGCGCCCTTTTTGGGACTGAAGGCCAGAATGTTCAACGCCTTTTCAACGCGCAGACCGCGAATCTGGTCAGCAACCAGGCGGCCTTTCTGTGCGGAGAGGCGGGTACCACGCAAAATTGCAGAAACTTCCATCATGCGGCTCCTTATCTCTTCGCCTTCTTATCCGCGACGTGGCCTTTGAAGGTACGCGTCAGGGAGAATTCACCCAATTTATGGCCAACCATGTTTTCGGTAATGAAAACCGGAACATGCTGGCGACCGTTATGCACTGCAATCGTCATCCCGATGAAATCAGGCAATACGGTTGAGCGACGCGACCAGGTTTTAACTGGACGCTTGTCACTGGTACCGCGAATAGCTTCAATTTTTTTCAGCAGGTGCCCGTCAACAAAAGGGCCTTTTTTAATAGAACGTGCCATATCTTTCTACCTCAATCAGCGCGCGTTGCGGCGGCGGACAATCATGTTGGAGGTGCGCTTGTTGCTGCGGGTACGATATCCCTTGGTAGGCGTACCCCACGGGCTGACCGGATGACGACCTGCTGCGGTTTTACCTTCGCCACCACCGTGCGGGTGATCACAGGGGTTCATCACCACACCGCGAACGGTCGGGCGAATACCACGCCAACGGTTTGCACCAGCTTTACCGATTGAACGAAGGCTATGCTCTTCATTACCGACTTCACCAAGAGTAGCGCGGCAATCAACGTGCACCTTGCGAATTTCTCCAGAACGCAAGCGCAGCTGAGCATAAGCGCCTTCACGCGCCAACAACTGAACCGAGGTGCCGGCAGAACGTGCAATTTGCGCGCCCTTGCCTGGCATCATCTCGACGCAATGTACCGTGCTACCGACCGGGATGCTCCGTAGAGGCAAACAGTTTCCTGCCTTGATCGGCGCATCAGCACCGCTCAACAGCTGCGCACCCGCTGCAATGCCACGCGGCGCAATAATGTAACAGCGCTCACCATCGGCATAACACAGCAAAGCCAGATGTGCGGAACGGTTGGGATCGTACTCAATCCGCTCAACCTTTGCCGGGATTCCGTCCTTGCTACGACGGAAGTCCACCACGCGATAATGCTGCTTGTGGCCGCCACCTTTGTGACGCACCGTAATATGTCCATTGTTGTTACGACCGGAGCCCCGCTTTTGCGGTTCCAACAGCGCCGCCACCGGCTTGCCTTTGTGCAGACCGGGCGTAACAACCTTGACGACCGCACGGCGGCCGGCTGAAGTGGGTTTAACTTTAATCAATGCCATATTGTTCTCCCTTACTGACCGGACGCAAAGTCAATATCTTGACCCGGCTTCAAGGTGACATATGCCTTCTTCCAGTTGTCACGACGACCCGTGACTCGACCGGAACGTTTGACCTTGCCCTTGACGTTCAGCACCTGGACGCCCGTTACTTCAACCTTGAACAGATTGGCAACCGCAGCACTAATTTCCCGCTTGGTCGCGTCGCGCAATACGCGAAACACAACCTGGTTCAGTTTGTCAGCTATGCGCGTGCTCTTTTCAGAGATCACCGGCGCGAGAATGACTTTGAGCATCCGCTCTTGACTGATCTCACCCATCACACCATCTCCTCAAACTGCTTGATCGCCGCCTTGGTGATCAGCACGTTACCGAATTTGACCAAACTCCATGGGTCAGCCTGATGCGGCTCAACCACATATACATTAGGCAGATTGCGCGAAGACAACCACAGGTTGTCGTCCACGCTATCAGCGATGATCATGACCTTGCCGTAACCCATCGATTTCAACTTGTCTGCAAGCAGCTTGGTTTTCGGTGAGTCGATGCCCAGACTCTCAACAACCTTGAGCTTGCCGTCACGGGCCAGCTGCGACAGAATCGCAGCCAGGCCAGCGCGGTACATTTTGCGGTTGACCTTGTGTGAGAAATTCTCGTTCGCCTTGTTCGGGTGCGCTACACCACCTCCGCGCCAGATCGGGCTCGAAGTACGGCCCGCACGTGCACGGCCGGTGCCTTTTTGACGCCACGGCTTGTGCGTGGAGGCAGTGACTTCGGCACGCGTTTGCTGAGCACGGTTGCCGCTGCGCGCATTGGCCTGAAACGCAGTGACCAGTTGATGCACCAGCGCTTCGTTGTACTCGCGACCGAACGTCTCGTCGGAAGCAGCAAGGTTCGTGACATGCTGACCCTGGTCGTTAATGATAGACAAATCCATTAGGCACCCCCCTTCACTGCCGGGCGTACCACGACATGACCACCCTTGGAACCCGGAACGGCACCCTTCAACAGCACCAATCCGCGCTCCACATCCACACGCACAACTTCAAGGTTCTGCTTGGTACAGGTCACTGCACCCATATGGCCTGACATCCGCTTGCCGGGGAACACACGACCCGGATCCTGCGCCATGCCGATGGAGCCCGGCACGTTGTGCGAACGTGAGTTACCGTGCGTTGCGCGCTGGGATTTGAAGTTGTGACGTTTGATGGTGCCCGCAAAGCCTTTGCCTTGCGTTACACCGGTGACATCCACTTTCTGGCCAGCCGTAAACACTTCGACAGACACCGCGGATCCAGCCTGGTATTGGGCAGCCTCATCAGCCGACACGCGAAATTCGCGCATCAACTCAGCCGCATCCACACCCGCCTTGGCGAAATGTCCTGCCTGTGCCTGGGTGACCCGGCTATTGCGGCGCGTGCCATAGGCAACCTGCACAGCGGAATAACCGTCATTTTCTGGCGTGCGCACTTGCGTCACACGATTGTTTGACATTTCCAGCACTGTCACCGGAACGGACGCACCGTTCTCAGTGAAAACGCGGGTCATGCCGACCTTACGGCCAACGAGCCCGATACTCATTTTTGTATGTCCTATCTCAAGCAAGCAACGTTAAGTCACTTACAAGGTTTGTAGGTGCCGATTACTATTGACCGGCGACTATTGATACTACTGAAGGGGCAGCAGTATACCTGTGCCCCTTTATTTTTACAACTTGATTTCGACGTCTACGCCTGCCGGCAGATCCAGTTTCATCAGAGCGTCAACCGTTTTATCGGTCGGGTCCATGATGTCCATCAGACGTCGATGGGTGCGAATTTCGAACTGGTCACGCGAAGTCTTGTTGACGTGCGGCGAGCGCAGCACGTCAAAACGCTCGATCGTGGTCGGCAGCGGCACGGGGCCCTTGACCACAGCACCGGTGCGCTTGGCCGTTTCCACGATTTCGAGCGCTGACTGGTCGATCAGTTTGTAGTCAAATGCCTTCAGGCGGATGCGGATTTTCTGGTTGGTCATGTGTACTTACTCTTCGATCTTGGCTACGACGCCAGCACCAACGGTGCGGCCGCCTTCGCGGATGGCAAAACGCAGACCTTCGTCCATCGCAATAGGCTGAATCAGCGAGACATTGATGCTGACGTTGTCGCCTGGCATCACCATCTC
>JBBQDI010000105.1:0-5793 GCA_038319505.1 Burkholderiales bacterium | reverse complement strand
ACTGAGATAGACATCCTTGACGTTGAAGCCTGTGGAAAAACGCATTCCGGCTTTCCAGCGGCCCTGGTCAAAACTGGTCTCAATTTCGCCGTTGGCACCGTAATACTCTTTTAACTCCAGAATGCTGCGATCGGTTTGGAGCGCATGCGCGATCAATTGAAAATTGATGCGGGTGTCCTTGCCTCCGGGGAAAAACTCCAGTGCACCGACCCAGTCGAGCGAATGCGTGGTGTCCATCGCCGTGGTCGTCAGGGTTACCGGGACGTTGTCTGTGTAACCCGCTTCCATGCGCCAGGTGAGGCCCGCACGAACCATTTCCATGTCGACGCCGACAAAATTATTAAACGGATGAATTGCAGTAAGCGTTGAGTTGGGCACATCGACCCGATAGTAGGGCAGCGACTGACGGGTACGCGCCACGGTCACGCCAAAATCGAACGGATCGCCCGTTTTGTTCAGGCGCAAGGCGCCACCGCCAGTTCCGTGCTCGTCTTCCTCAATGCGCGCAGAACCCACCAACGCTGCGAGCGCCGGGCTGGGGGCAATCCCGATGACCTGTCCGGTGGTCCGGTTGATCGGGCTCCAGATGCTGGCGACATCGGGCAATTGCGCACCGCGAAATACCGGTAGCAATACTGCATCCAGCTTGTAGTCTCCAAAGTTTTGTTCCCAACGGGCGGCCAGTTGAGCACGGCGGCGGTCTGACAAATCATCGAGCGAAAAACGGGTGAGATCAACGCGACTGACGCGGTCGGCCAGCGGGATCTCGTCGACGCGGCCCCATATGATGGTCTGGGCGCCGAGCGTCAGTCGCGTATCGCCGTTGCGATACCGCACATAGGTGTCACCGTAGTCGGCCAGCATTTCGCGGTGATCAGCACTGCCACCGTCCTGTGCCATGCCATCGATTCGCGCGCCGGCGCGAAATTCCCATTCACGGCTGGGCTGCCACAATACGTAGCCACTGGCGCGCAGGGTGGAATAGGTATCCGCTTCCCGCGCGTCGGGCAGGGCACCGGCTTCCAACACCAGATCGTCTACGCCGGCCTTGAACACGGGCTGGAAACCGCGCGCCACCCGTTTGCGGCTGCTTACAGTGGGGGGCGGCAAGTCATCGGTGGTACTGGCTTGCGGCGTCGCCTCGGCGGTGGCAACGTCGGATGGCACCGCACGCGGTTTGCGCGTGGTGGTGCGCGGTGGCGGCAAATCGTTCGGCGCTTCCTGGACGGCAGCACGGGGCGGCGGCAACTCCTCGGCGTGAATGGGCAGGGCGACGAGCGACAGGCTCAAGGTCAGCAATAGATTTTTCATGGGCGATATTCCGATTCCAGGCTTTCGTCGGCCAGGGCTTGTGAAGTGAAGAGTTTGGCGGGAAGTTTTTGGTCGTACAACGCGACGTCAATAACCATTCGTGTTTCATGTCCACTGGATAAGTCAATTATGCGGCTGTCAGTCAGCGTCCAGTAACCCTGGTTACGTTTCTTGCCGCGCAGCAACCAGCGCTTGCTGGGTGTATTGGTATCCTTCTCAAAATAATCCACGCGTTGCACGATGGCGGTGGCGGGGTCAATCCAGCTGATACGCTTTTTATACACAGAATCATCCGCGTCCAGCGGCACGCTCTCGAGCACATCGCAAAGGATGCTGTTTTCGCTCTGCTTGCCAAGCAATCGGTGGCGGTCTTTGGATGGTTTGCGTTCCTGCAGATCCTCGAAATACAAGTCGGAACCTACGAAACGCCCACCCTTGCGATCGCTGGAAATGCGCCGGACCCGATCGAGTGCGGGCAGATACAGCCATTGATCGGTACTGCCATCGGTTTGATCAATGCTGAGAAGACCCGTACCCGCGATATCTTCCGGATCAAGAAAACGAATCAGGTTGGCGGTTTCGCCGCCCGATTTGTCGAGCCGATAGCTGACGATTTCACGGATGCGCGGTGCATGGCCTTTCTCCGTGAGCACCATACGCCCCAGCGTGGTGAGGTCGCGCCCGTTGGGCCGATCAAAGACGCGCTGCGCCAGAGCGGATGCATCGTCGGCCATGGCGGGCGTTGCAATAACGAAACTGCCTGCCAGCAGACACGTCAACGCGACAACTGTCGCGCATACCCGCTGGCTTAAGTTTTGCTGATTCATCAGTCGCATTCTCTTGAGTCGCTATCACTCACCGCATTATCGGCAAAATGGCACGATATACTGTTGAGCAACCCGCATCGTTGCTGAATATGTAACACATTAACCTAAACAAGGATTCCTTAATGTATCGATTCTCGCATCAGTACGCCGTCCGACCAAACCGCTTGTTGCTCGTCTGCTTGCTAAGTATCGGGCTTGCCGCCTGTGGTGGGGAAAGCAGCGAATCGCTGGTGAGCCAGGCAAAAGCCAGCATCGCAAAAGGCGACCCCAAAGCCGCGACCATCCAGCTCAAGAATGCGGTTGCCGCAGACGACAAAAACGCCGATGCACGTTATGAACTTGGCAAGCTTTATCTGGACCAGTTCGACATGGCCAGCGCCGAAAAGGAATTTCGACGTGCCCGTGAAGCCGGTCTGTCAGCCAGCACTGTCAATCCGATGATCGCCCGTGCGCTGCTGGGCCAGCGTGAATACCAGCGAGTGCTGGATGAACTGCCTGCCCCGACCGACAAGGACCCGGATGCTGCCACGTTGCAATCCTTGCGCGCCACCGCTGCGCTCGGACTGAATCGCAAGGAAGATGCGCGAAAAATGCTTCAGGATGCACTGCAAGCTGCGCCCAACAATGTCGATGTCCATCTGGCGCTGTCACAGTTGGCACTGTCTGACGGTGACGCCGAAAAGGCCATGCAGGAACTCGACCATGCGCTGCGCATCAACCCCAAACACCGCGACAGCCTGCTGCTGAAAGGCGATCTGCTGCGCGCGACGGGCAAATCAGCCGAAGCCATCGCGACCTATCGCGAAGTCCTCCAGATCGACCCCCGGCACACCAATGCACGTCTGGCACTTGCCGGCATGGCCATCGCCGACAACAAACTGGATGAGGCCCGCAAGGAAGTCGATGCTGCCCTCAAAGTCTCCCCCGGTAATCTGCAAGCACGCTATACCCAGGCGCTGATCGATTTTCGCGAGAAGAAAACCGAAAATGCGCGCGACCATCTGGCAGCCGTGTTGAAGACCGCGCCCGGATTCGTCCCCGCGCTGTTGCTTGGCGGCTCGATCGAATACGCACTCGGCAACCTGCAAACCGCCGAAGCGCACCTCAACAAGGTGATCAAGGCTGCACCGAATAATCTGTACGCGCTGCGCCTGCTAGCCGCTTCACAACTGCGCCTGGGCCGACCGGACGATGCTGCACGCACGTTGGCCCCAGCGCTCAAATCAGCCAATTCGGATGCCGGTGTGCTGGTCGTCGCGGGTGAAATCGCGCTGGCCAAAAAAGATTATTCTCAAGCATCGGTGTATTTTGAACAGGCTGCCCAGCGCAACCCCGACAGCGCCGCCATCCGTACCGAACTCGGCATATCCCGCCTGGCCCAGGGTGACAGCCGCGCCATGGCCGACCTGCAAGTCGCCTCCGGAATGGAAGGTGCCAACAGCCGCGCTGACAACTTCATCGTCCTCAACCAACTGAAGAACAAGAAATTTGACGCCGCATTAGCCAGCATCACCGCGCTTGAAAAGAAACAACCCGCAAGCCCCCTGACCTGGAACTATCGGGGCGCGGCCTACCTCGGAAAACAGGACATGGACCGCGCACGCGACAGCTTCAACCAGGCGCTCAAGCTCGACCCCACGTTTTTCCCCGCTGCAGCCAATCTGGCGCAACTCGATCTGAAGGACAAACAGCCCAATGCTGCGCGCCAGCGATTCGAAAGTATCCTCAAAACTGACCCCAGGCACCTCGGCGCCATGCTGGCACTGGCCGATTTGAGCTTGCTCAACAAAGATGAAAAAACCTACGTCAGCTGGCTGGAAAAAGCCGCCGCCGCCCATCCCCAGGAAATCCAGCCACGGTTGGCACTGGCGCATTACCAACTCGCCAAGGGCGACAAGAACAAGGCGCTTGCCACGGCACGCGAAGCTGTTAACGCTCAGCCCGACAACTCCGCCGCACTGGAACTCCTCGGCACCATCCAACTCGCCCTTGGGGATACCACCAACGCACTGGGCAGCTATCGTAAGCTGGTCGAACGCCAGCCTGGCCAGGTTGCACCCCTGGCCCGGCTGGCTAACGCCCAGATCGTAGCCAAAGACCTCGCCAGTGCACGCAAAACCTTACAGGACGCCCTGCGTATCCAGCCGGACGCCCTCGATGCCCAACTGATGCTGGGCAGCATCGAAATTCAGAGTGCACATTTTGACGTGGCGCAAAAACTCGCCCGGCAAGTGCAGCAGCAAAAGCCCGATAACCCAGCGGGTTTTATTCTGGAAGGCGACACCGCGTTCGCCCACAAGGACTACCCTGCTGCCCTTGCTGCCTTCGAGCGCGCCCAAAAGCTCAATCCGTCCGGCGCATTGCTCGTTCGTCAATTGCATGTCTTCACAACCATTCAGCGCCCGGAAGAAGGTGAAAAACGCCTCTCGGCCTGGCTGGCTGGCCATCCGCAAGATGCCAGCGCCCGCGTCGCATTGGCCGAAAGTCTGATCAATCGCGGCCAGCACAAAGCTGCTGCCGAACAGTATTTGATACTGAACAAGAGCAACCCGAACAACTTGATTGTCCTGAACAATCTTGCGTGGGCGCTGTTTGAATCCAAGGACAGCCGCGCTTCAGGATTTGCCGAACAGGCACTCAAACTTAAGCCTGACAATCCTGCCGTGATGGATACACTCGGCTGGATCCTGGTTCAGCAGGGACAGACTGAACGCGGCATCAAGCTGTTACAGAAAGCCCTGGCAAAAGCACCCAGTGCCGCGGAAATACAGTTCCATTTGGCTTCTGCTTTTGTCAAAAGCGGCGATCGCGCCCGCGCGAAGAGTGAACTCGAACGACTCCTGGCCAGTGGCGTGGCGTTCCCACAAGAGCAGGAATCGCGCGCCCTGCTCAAACAGCTTCAAAACTAAGCACGCTAACCACTGACCAATAAGCTGATTTGTATGGCAACAATGAATAAGCTGTCATTTGAGCGATGCATGACCATCCATCTGTTGGATAGTCAAGTATTTCCGAATTGGTACGCCACCCACCTCGTATTCATTAACTGATCGAAGGCGCTCTAAACCACCGCCTTCGTATGTGGAGATTGATACATGACCAAACCTTCCGTCGCCCTGGCCATCGTCCTGGCCCTAGCATCCTCCACCGCGCTTACCGCATGTGACAGTACTGCGAATCTAACCGAGCAGGAGCACATCCAGCGCGCCAAGGATCTTGAGGACAAAGGCAATCTTAAGGGGAGCATAGTCGAGTTGAAAAATGCCCTTCTGAAAAATCCGAACAGCCCCCAATCCAGGCTGCTGCTAGGACAGATTTACCTGAAAGCCGGCAAGGGCGCTGAAGCCGAAAAGGAACTGAGTCTGGCTGAAAAGCTGGGGGTTAACCGTGAATCCATCAAACCGCAACTCGGCGAAGCCCTGCTGCTCATGGGTGAATTCAAGCGTGTACTGGATGAAATTCAGCCCGGCGATCAAACCTCAAAAACCAATCTGGCGCGTATTTATCAGATTCGTGCTAACGCCATGATCAATCAGGGTCAGTTGAAAGACGCCTGCAACCTTTTCCAGCAATCACTCGATACGGACGCGACCAACCCGCCAACTTACTGGGGTTTGGCTCAATGCGCTGTAGCAGAACGCAACATGACGAAAGC
>JBBQDI010000104.1:0-5802 GCA_038319505.1 Burkholderiales bacterium | reverse complement strand
AGTTGCGATCAGCTTCGACGAACTGGCGACCATTTTTCTTCATGCTGTCCCAACTCTGCTCGTTCTGCAGCAGCCCCACCACCTTGCCGACGAGATCCCTCACATTGCCGGCCTGGAACAGCACGCCTGTCTTGCCGTCCTCGATCAGTTCCTTGTGGCCACCGACGTCGGACGCCACCATCAACCGTCCCTGCGCCATTGCCTCCAGCGGTTTCAACGGGGTGACCAGATTGGTCAGCCGCATCGGGTGACGCGGATAGACCAGCACATCGACCAGGTCGTAATAGCGGTTCACTTCGTCGTGCGGTACGCGCCCGGTGAACACCACACGATCTTTCAGGTCGAGTGCCATCACCTGCTGTTTCAAGGCGGTATCCTGCGGACCGCCACCGACCAGCAACACCTTCACGTCTGGCATTTGCATGAGGATGCTGGGCAGCGCAGCAATCAGCAGGTCGAGTCCTTCGTAGGCATAAAATGAGCCGATGAATCCGAGCACGCGGCTTCCACCCAGACCAAGCTTCATTTTCAGTTCGGTGTCGGGTTTTCCGCCAACGGAAAATTTTTCGATATCAACTGCATTCGGAATCACGGTGATCTTGCCGGCCGGGACGCCACGCGCCACGAGATCATTGCGCAGGCCTTCGCAAATGACGGTCACGGCGTCAGCACGTTTCACCGCCCAGGTTTCGAGTGCGCGCGTCAGCTTGTAGCGCAGGCTGTCTTCTTTTGTGCTGCCGTGATCGACTGCGGCGTCTTCCCAAAAAGCACGGATCTCATACACGACCGGGATGCCCAGCTTGCGTCCAACGCGTATTGCCGGGATCGCATCCAGCACCGGCGAGTGCGCATGGATGACATCAGGCTGCAGTTTGCGCGCCAGCCCGAGCAGGCGCTTCTCGATCGCACGCATCACCGCAAACGGATCGGCGCCCGGCAAGGCGGCTAGCAAACCTACTGGTTTGGGGGTGCGATAAAAATGCAGCCCATCGGTGTCTTCTTCCGACACGCTGCAATTGATCTGCTTGGGGCCGGACAGGTGATAAGTATCCCAGCCAATCTTGCGCTGGTTGCGCAAGATTGCTGCGCTTCGAAATGTGTATCCGGAGTGCAGCGGCAGGGTGTGGTCGAATACATGGAGTATGCGCATGATTATTGGGCCATGGGTTTTCGGCAAACAAGCCAGAACCCGAGCCAGGACAAGTCTTCATCGGACAGCGCCTTGAAGGGACGGGCAAGGTCGGGGCGTACCGCCCGAACATCATCCGGGGCGGCAAGCACCGTAGGGGTCAGCGTCATGACTTCAAAACCGCATTGCGCGATCGCATCACGGTAGGCATTGACTCGCAAGCGGTTGGGCACGCCTTTCGCGCTATACATGAGCGACCATAACCAGGTGGGCCAGTCCAGAAAATCCAGTGGGTTCTTGCGGTGCAGGCCATGGCTTTTCAGGTCCACCTGGTGAATGGCAATTCCACCCGGCTTGAGGGCAGCATACATGTCGCGAAATGTCGCGGGCAGATCGTTGACGTGCTCGAGAACGGCCCGGGACATCACCAGGTCAACCTCATCGGAAAGTCCGGACAATCCACTGGGCCGAACAAGATAATCAATCAATCCGGGATCAAAACCGGATTCCGGATGAGCCGGTTGCCTGAAACAGGCTTCAGCGCGGTCGCGGAGCGGGCCGGCCAGGCGTTCCAGCATGATCTTCACAATCTGAATGTTTTTGGGTGACATCCTGACCATCGGAAAACGATCCACACACATCACCTGATCAGCACCCTGCGCAACCATCAAAATGGCCACGCCGGGTACGTCGCCCGGTCCGTATTCCAGAATGCGTTTTCCGCGCAAGTATTCTGTCCGTCCAGGTTGTTTAACGCCTAGCTGCTCGAAATAGTCATCAAAGCAACGCTGAAAATAGTTGTCCACTTCCTCAAGACGCACCTCTCCAGCGCCACGTCCAGTCTGACCTGTCAGCTGGACATATAGCGTTGGCGCAAAACGGGCGACCTGGTTGGTCAAGGTTGCCTGAACAACACGTCGCAGCGTGCTAACCCAGTTATTTTTACTCATGCCGCCTGCCGTTCCGTTTCATCCATGCCCAGCACCTTCCCAAGAAAGGCATCAAACATCAACACGGTCCACAAGATCACCGAGTAATCGCGCCGACCCGACTGGTGTGCCTCGACCACCTCGCGCAGAAATCCCTGGTTGAACATGCCGGTGGAGGCCAGCCGTTCACCCAGCACGACACTGCGGATCGTCGCCGCCAAGGGCCCACGAAACCAGGCCGCCAATGGAACCGAGAAGCCCATTTTCTTGCGGTACAGCACGTCGTGCGGCAAGTAGGGTTCCATCGATTTTTTCAGCAGATATTTACCCTCGGTGCCGCGTAGCTTGAAATCGATGGGCAGCCCCGACACCCAGCCCATCAGTTCATGATCAAGCAGCGGCTCGCGCACTTCGAGCGCATGCGCCATGCTGGCCCGATCCACCTTGGTGAGGATGTCGCCGACCAGATAGGTTTTCATGTCGAGATATTGCACCAGCGAGAGCGGGTCCTCGGTAGGCGCCACCGCCGCGTGACGACGCAACACCTCCACCGCTTCGTAGCCCTGCAGTTCACGCTTGAACGAAGGTGAGAATAGCTGCTTGCGCTGCGCATCCGACAGCAGCGACACGCCATGAAAATAGCCTTCGACGGTGTCGCGCGCCAGCGACTCGAAAGTGGTCTTGGCGCGGAACACCTTGGGCGCCCAGTCAGCCTTGGGATACAGCTTGCCGAGCGCACCAAACAATGGACGGCGCAGCATCAGCGGCATCACCGAGCGCATCCGCTCTTCGTAGCGGAACCAGCGATAGCGCCGGTAGCCGGCAAAATGTTCGTCGCCGCCATCGCCCGACAAGGCGACCTTCACATGTTTGCGCGCCAGTTCACAGACCCGGTAGGTTGGTAGCGCGGATGAATCGGCATAGGGCTCGTCGTACACCTTGGCCAGTTTGTCGACCAGGCCGAAGTCGTTGGAAGCAACGGTCTCAACGTGGTGATGCGTGTGATAGCGGTCGGCGACCTGCTGGGCGAATTCGATTTCGTTGTAGGCGGGGTCGTCGAAGCCGATCGAACAGGTATTCACCGGGGTGGTGGACTGTGTGGCCATCATTGCCACTACTGCGCTGGAGTCGACGCCGCCCGACAGGAAGGCGCCGAGCGGCACGTCGGCAATCATGCGCAAGCGGATCGATTCCTGCATGCGTTCGACCAGCTCGTCCATTGCGCTGGCCTCGTCCTTCACCACCACCGGCGTGAATGGCATGTCCCAATATTGTTTGGGCAACGCGCGCGCCTGGCCGCGTTTCAGGGTGAGGGTGAAGCCTGGTGGGAGTTTGCACGCGCGCTTGAAAATGGTGCGAGGCTCGGGCACATAGCCGTAAGCGAAATATTCCTCGACTGCCAGCGGGTCAATTTCGCGCGTCATGCAAGGATGCACCATCAACGATTTCAGCTCAGAACCGAAAATGAATTCCCCGGTATCGAGAAAAGCGTAATACAGCGGCTTGACGCCGAAGCGGTCGCGCACCACGAACAGCGTTTCCTGGTTACGGTCCCACAGTGCGAATGCAAACATCCCGCGAAAACGCGCGACGCAGGCTTCGCCCCAGGCTTCCCAGGCGTGGACAATGACTTCGGTGTCGGAATGGGTGCGAAAAATATGGCCGAGCGCTTCCAGCTCGGGCACCAGTTCCTGGAAGTTGTAGATCTCACCGTTGAACACGACGACGACAGAATGGTCTTCGTTGAACAGCGGCTGCTGGCCGGTAGACAAGTCAATGATCGACAGCCGCCGATGCCCCAGCCCCACGCCCGGCTCCAGATGCAGGCCGCCTTCGTCGGGGCCGCGGTGAAACTGGGTTTCGTTCATGCGATGCAGCAGATCGCGTGAAATTTCGCTGGTGTCCCGTATATCGAAAATTCCAGTAATGCCACACATATTGTTAATGATTCCTGTCGATTTTTCCGGCTGTCTGACGACAGCTTAGCGTCTGCGCGCAAGTGTTAGATCGTATACCGTGGCATACGCCTCGGCCATGGCTGGAATGCTGAAGCGCTGCTCGGCATGCAGCCGCGCGTTGCCTCCGTGTTCTGCAATGCGTGCGGGTGCGTCCAGATAACTTAGCAAGGCCTGTGCCATCTCACCCACGTCGCCCGGCTGCACCAGCGTGCCGCTGACACCGTCTGCCACCAGTTCGATATTGCCGCCCACCGCAGTGGCAATCACCGGTAGTCCGCTCGCCAGCGCTTCCAGAATGGTATTGGAGATACCTTCGTTTTTGGACGGCAGAACAAATACGTCGATCATCTGCATGATTTCCGCAATATCGTGGCGCTCGCCCGGCAGCCAGGCCAGGTGCGCAAGCCCAGCGGACTGTAGCAGGTCCAAACATGTCGAACGTGCCGGCCCTTCGCCCACAATGACCAGCCGCGCGCGCTCGTCCCGTTCGGGCTGCTGGCGCATCAACTGAATGAACGCAAGGGTAAGCGTGGGGTAATCCTTGACCTCGACCATGCGGCCCACTGATCCGAAAACGATGCTGTCGGGGTGGGCGAATTCCGGTCGCGCACCTTCGCGAGGGTGGAATTTTGTACTGTCGACGCCGTTGTATATCTGGTGCAACTTGCCCGGTGGCACGCCTACGGTCATGCGCAACCAGGATTCGAGGTCACGGCTCACCGCAATATAGTTCGAGACCAGGGGGCGCGCAGCACGGCGCAGCAGGTTGTAGGTCCGGTTCTGACCATGCAGATCGAACACATCGCGTCCATGCTCGCCATGCACGGTGGCGCGCATACCGGCCGCGGCCGCCACAAACTGCGCTTCCAGCGCGGCCAGATTGCGGGTGTGTACCAAATCAGGTTTGAGCTGTCGCAGCAGCTTCCATAGCCGCACTGCCCAGCCAAGCCCATGCCCCGGCGCACGATGGAGCGCATGGAAAGCAACCGGCTGGGTGGTAATGCGCTGGCGAAAATCGCTATAGTCGGTAAGCGACACCACGGTATGCCGGTAACGGTGCGGCGACAAGGTATTGAACAGATTCACCATGCCATTTTCCATGCCGCCGGTATCAAAGCGGTGGACGATATGCACGATGTGTGGAATCACTGCCCGTCAACCTGATCGAGCGTGCGCCCGATCGCGGGCGCCATGTCCGCCGCAAAACGCCCCAATGTGGCGGCCGCCATATTGATCTGCGCTTCATCATAGGGCGTGGCGATCAGGACCGACAGACCGTCGTCGCGCGCCAATCGGATCCGGTCAAATGCCAGTATCAATTTGGCAACGTAGTCGTTGACGACAGGGCGCTGGTTGATCAGGTTCCACTGCCACACCAGCAGGCGCTGGCCATTGCTGCCCCGCAGCTTGGCCTGTCGCACCTGCCGGGATTGCCCGCCGATCTGAACCGTTTCGAGGGTTTCACCGATATTCGACCATGACAGGTCTTTCTGTTTGATCATGAAATTCTGCGAATTGACGAGTTCGGCATCCTGCCGCTGGGTCACGTAGTAATTCAGCTCCAGCAGTACGTTGTGTCCGGCCTGGGTAAAAGGCTGACGCAGCTGACGGTCGGCCCCGATCCAGTGCGGCACCCAATTTGTAAAGGCCTCGCCGGACTGCCAGCCGCCCTGTGCCTCGACCTGCAATTCCGGCATGTCCTGTAGCGGTCGCGAATTGAGCCAGTTGGCGTAAACCGGCCACAGGCCTGCAACGACCAGTGCAACCATCGCCACGGGCAGGATTG
>JBBQDI010000103.1:0-5892 GCA_038319505.1 Burkholderiales bacterium | reverse complement strand
CGCCGGTTCTCAACAGGGCGGCAGCACGTTCCAACCGGTCGAAGGCATCGCTGAGCAGCGGCAGCGCCGCCTCGGCCGCATCGCTCAGCGCCAGCGTTTTACCGCGTTTGAATAAAGGCTGTCCCAGCAGGTCTTCAAGCTGCTTGATCTGCTGACTGACCGCTGCCGGCGTGACGTGCAATTCCTCTGCGGCCCGGACCATGGACAGGTGGCGGGCAACGGCCTCGAAGGCGCGCAATGCGGTCAGGGGCGGCAGATGGCGTGACATTAGAATTTCTTAATCATCAAGAAATAAAGATTCGTTTGTTCAAGCGGATTATGGCCTATAGATTGCACATCTGTTTAGGCAATATGAAATAGGGACCATCATGCAGACCAACCTGGTTTACCTGCTCGTAACGGCTTCCGCGTTCTTCTGGGGGGCCAATTTTGTCCTGGCTGGGCCAGTGCTGCATGACCTGCCGCCGGTTTGGGCTGCGGCCCTGCGCTTTCTGCTCGGCTCAGCCTTGATGCTGGCCATCGCCTGGCAGCAAGGCGAGGACCTGCGGGGCCTGGTTCGGCGCCATGCCTGGGTTTACCTCTTGCTGGGACTGGTTGGCATCGTCGGCTTCAATTACTTTTTCTTCCGCGCCATGCAGACCACCTCGGCTGGCAACGGCGCCCTGATCATGGCCACCAACCCGCTGCTCACCACGCTGCTGGCCGCAGTCTTCCTGCGCGAACGGGCCACGGTTCGGCACCTGTTGGCCCTGCCGGTGGCGTTGGCCGGCGTGGCTGTCGTCATCGCCCATGGCGATATGGCACGACTGGTGTATCTGCAAGTGGCAGAAGGCGATCTGCTGATGCTGGTTGCCAACCTGACGTGGGCCTTGTTCAATATCTTCACCCGGCGCTTCATGCCCAAAGGGTCGCCCATTGGCAACACCGCGCTGATGATGACGGCAGGTGCCGGGATATTGCTTGTCATGGCACTGGTTGGCGACGCACCGTTTGCTATGCCGGGCACCCATGCCGGGTTGGCACTGGTTGTCATGGCGGTGGGCGGCACGGTGCTGGCCTACCTGTTCTGGGGGATTGGCATCCAGCATCTGGGTGCCGGTCGAGCTTCGTTGTTTCTCAATCTGGTGCCAGTGTTTGCCATGCTGGTGGGCGGCGCACTGGGTACGTCCCCCACCCACGCACAGATCGCGGGCGGGCTCATCGTCCTGGCAGGGGTGATCCTTGCGATGATGCCGGGACGACGGCCGGTCGCGGCTTGACCAGTCGACCGCGGGAAACGCGTCGACCGGATCACACGCTGGAATACCCCACGCTCACTACACTTGAGACCCGAGGAAAACCACCATGTATGTTCCGGAGCCATTCAGGGAAATCGATCCCGAGCGCATCCTGAGTCTGATTGAGGCCTATCCGTTCGCCATGTTGGTTACCGCTCCGGACGGCAACCCCTTCGTCAGCCACCTGCCGTTCCTGCTCGACCGCACCACTGGCTCGAAACCGAGACTCCTCGGCCATCTGGCACGGGCCAATCTGCAGTGTCAGCACCTTGAAGCCGGCCGTGAGGTGTTGCTGGTCTTCCACGGGCCCCATGCCTACGTTTCCCCCAATTGGTTTGCTTCGCCGGGTGTGCCGACCTGGAACTATGCAGTGGCGCATGTGCGCGGTGTGCCGCACCTGATCGAAGATGAGGTGGACGTGGCGGGTTTTCTGGACCGGCTGACCCGCGTACACGAAGCGGCGCTGCCCAACCCCTGGCAGCCCGGTCTGCGTGAGGAGCAAAAGACAAAACTGCTCAGCATGATCGTTGCCTTTGATATCGAAATTACCGACATCCAGGCCAAGTTCAAGCTCAGCCAGAATCGACCGCTGGTCGACAGACAGCGGGTGGCGGAAGCACTCGACGGTTCCGGAAACCAGACCGGGTCGGCCGTAGCCCAACTGATGCGGACGCTCATCTAGGATCTATTTTCAAGGGTTACCGGCGCACAAGATTCGATCAGCTAGAATCTGGAGCTGAGGCGGGCTATCGCCAGAATTATCAGTAACCTGACATCAAGTGCATGCAGGGCAATTTCAGGGCGTTTGAACTGGCGATCGTCGTCAACACCCCGGACATCTCAGACGAGTTGGCTACGACTTAATGGCAACAGACCACGATTTAATCAGCCGGACCCGCGCCGCCGTCTGGCATCCGTGTACCCAGATGAAGCAGCTCGACGCCGCGCCACCGCTAGCGATTGCCCGTGGCGAAGGCGCCTGGCTCATCGACCCGGACGGACGCCGTTATCTGGATGCGATTTCGAGCTGGTGGGTCAATGTGTTCGGCCACTGCAACCCGCGCATCAACGCCGCCATCACCGACCAGTTGGGCAAGATCGAGCACGTGATGCTGGCGGGCGCCACCCATGCGCCGGTAGTCGAACTGTCCGAGCGGCTGGCGAAGCTGACCGGACTGGGCCATGCGTTTTACGGTTCGGACGGGTCTTCAGCCACTGAAATCGCACTGAAAATGAGCGCTCACTACTGGCGCAATGCCGGCCGTGTGGAGAAGAACGGGTTTGTCAGCCTGCAAAACGGCTATCACGGCGAAACCATCGGCGCGTTGTCGGTAACCGATATTCCGCTGTTCAAGCGCATCTACGAACCGCTGCTGCGGCACTCGGTGCAAGTACCCACGCCGGACGCGCGACTGGCCGAGGCCGGGGAATCGGCCGAGGCGTTCGCGCTGCGCTGCGCCGACGCGCTGGAAACCCATCTCGCTGAGCACGCCACCACCACCGCGGCCTTCATCATCGAACCGCTGGTGCAGGGCGCGGCGGGCATGGCAATGTACCACCCAGCGTATCTGACCCGTGCGCGTGAATTGTGCGATCAATATGACGTGCATCTGATCGCCGACGAAATCGCGGTTGGGTTTGGCCGCACCGGGACGATGTTTGCTTGCGAACAGGCTGCCATCAGGCCCGATTTCATCTGCCTGTCCAAGTGCATCACCGGCGGTTACCTGCCGCTGTCCGCGGTGCTGACGACCGATGAGGTTTATGCCGGTTTTTACGGGGATGCCACGTCGAAGGGCTTTTTGCATTCACATTCCTACACCGGCAATCCGCTGGCCTGCCGGGCGGCACTGGCGGTGCTGGATATCTTCGAGTCGGATCGGATCATTGCCGTCAACCGTGATAAATCGATCCAGTTTACGAAGATTCTGGGCGAAGTGGCCGCGCACCCACGCGTCCGTCATTTCCGACAGTGCGGCATGATCTGGGCGTTCGACGTGGCAGATGCCGCGCCGGGTTTTGCTTCGAACTTTCATCAGTTGGCACTGGCACAGGGTGTGTTCATCCGCCCAATCGGCAACACGGTGTACGTCATGCCACCCTATGTGGCGAGCGCCGACGATATGCGCGGCCTGGCGCAGGCATTACAGGTTTGTCTCAATTACCCTGAAGGTTGAATAGGGTCGAGTTCAGCTTGACCTTTGCTTGTTGCGAAATTAAGATAGTAATCAGTCACTATCTTAATTGGGTGCTAACCATGTCCGGCGAACCCGTACGCAAGCGGCTGGGTGCAGACGAACGGCGCGAGGAAATTATCCGCGTCACGCTCGAACTCGCCGACAAACAGGGCGTCGACGATGTCACTACGCAGGACATGGCGCACGCGATGGGGGTGACGCAGGGCGCGGTGTTCCGACACTTTCCCAGCAAAGACGCGATCTGGCTGGCAGTGATGCAGTGGGTGCGCGACCGCCTGATGGAGGTGCTGGGACATGCTGCGGCACAAGGGCGTGATCCGCTGGATGCGCTGCAACGCATGTTCTTCGCCCACATCGAGTTCATCGGCAATCATCCCGCCATTCCGCGTGTACTGACTTCCCGGCACCTGCACGGCCGCAATGCAGTGCTGCGTCAACTGGTGACCGACATCATGCTGGGCTACGAGGCGAAGATCGCCGGTCTGCTGACCGACGCCCAGACACAGGGCCTGGCACGTGCCGACCTCGATACCCACGCTGCGGCCACGCTGTATATCGGCATGGTTCAGGGTCTGGTACTGCAATCCTCGATTCTGCGCGGCCAGCGCGCGCTCGAGAAAGAGGCAGCCCGTACCTTTCCGGTTTATCTGTACGCAATCCGTCAACAACCCTTCCAAGGAAGCCGATCATGAAATATCACCACGTCGCTCTGACCGCCCTGCTATGCCTGAATCTGGGCGCCGCACATGCGGAGGACTCGCATGACAATCGTGGCCATGTCCGCGCGACTGATAACCGTACAGTGCTGAAGCTGACGCCGGACGAGCGCATCATGATCCTGGAAGAAATGCGCCAGTTTCTCGATGGCGTGCAGAAAATGACTGGCGCGCTGAGCAAACCGGACATGCAGGCCACGGCAGACGCGGCGCGCAACATGGGCCAGAAAATGGTGCACGCGTTGCCACCGGCTTTGCATGCCAAGCTGCCCGGGGAATTCAAACAACTGGGCGCCACGGTGCACGGCAGTTTTGACCAGATCGCACTGGATGCGGAAACCCTGCAAGATGTGAGCTACACCCTGAACCAGCTATCCACCACCCTGAAGAACTGTGCGAGTTGTCACGCGACTTATCAGATTCAGGTACCTGCGATGAACGCCAAGCGCTGAGAACATCATGAAGATCAGTCGACACAGTGTGTTTCTGGTCATCGGTACGCTGGCATTTTTGGCGGCCTTTGTCTGGCTTCTCACCACGCGCGGGCCGTTGGCACCTGTGGGCGTGGAATTCGCCACGGTCACGCGCGCCGATCTGAATCCCGCTGTGTACGGAATCGGAACGGTGGAATCGCAACATGACTATGCGGTCGGCCCAATTCAGGCTGGGCGGGTGTTGCGGGTGTGGGTGGACCAGGGCGATCCGGTTAAAGCGGGCCAGCTGCTGGCCGAAATCGATCCGGTGGATTTGCGTCAGCGTGCCGAGGCGGCGGCCAGTGCGACGGCGCGCGCACGTCAGAACGCACTGGCCGCGCAGGCGCAGGCAACCGAGGCAGAGAGCCGCGCGCGGCTGGCGCAGGCCAACAGTGAGCGTTACCAGGCGCTTTACCAGCAGAACTTTGTGGCCAAGGAAATGGCCGACAGCCGCCGCCACGAAGCCTCGGCAGCGGATGCGGCGCTGGCCGCAGCGCGCGCCAGCGCGACCGGCGCGCAACGCGACATCAGTCGAGCCGAATCCGAATTGCAGGGCATCAATCAGGTGCGTAGCAGCCTCAAACTGGTGAGCCCGATCGACGGCGTGGTGACTGCGCGCGAAGCCGAACCCGGTGCCACGGTGGTGGCCGGGCAGGCGGTGCTGCGGCTGGTCGACCCCGCTCGCCTGTGGGTGCGCGCACGCGTCTATCAGGCGCGCGCGCAGGGGGTGCAGGTGGGACAGGCGGCGGACATTGCGCTGCGCTCCGCACCGGGTACTGTCATGCCTGGCAAGGTGGTACGGATCGAACTGCAAAGCGATGCGGTGACCGAGGAACGCATCATCAACGTGGCGTTCGAGCCTGCGCCTGCCCGGCTCTACCTGGGCGAGCTGGCGGAAGTCAACATTCATCTGGCCGGCGCACGCAATGTGCTGACGGTGCCGCGTGCTGCCGTTAGCACCCGGAACAATCAGCCCGGCGTGTGGCAGGCGGTGGATGGCCACACCCGTTTCAAGCCGGTTCAATTCGGGATGCAAACCGAGGAACGCGTGCAGGTCGTGTCCGGCCTCGTCGAAGGCGACCACATCATCGTCTACAGCGCGAAACTGCTCGACGCCGACGTGCGGGTGCGCGAGCAGAAACTGACGAAGCCATGACCAGCCCGCGCCATGATTAACCTGGCCAGGCGCGACATCGCCCACCACCTGAAAAGCTATCTGCTGACCGGG
>JBBQDI010000102.1:0-5924 GCA_038319505.1 Burkholderiales bacterium | reverse complement strand
ATTGCGCCCAACATTCCACCGCACAACCTTACCGACATTTGCACCGCACTGTTTGCGCTGCTGGATGACCCCGAGATCGACATGGAGTCGCTGATCGCGATCGTCAAGGCACCGGACTTTCCGACTGCAGGCATCATTTATGGCCTGTCGGGCGTGCGCGACGGCTACCGCACCGGCCGTGGTCGCGTTGTGATGCGCGCGACCTGCCATATCGAAGATCTCGACAAGAGCGGTGGCAAGCAGGCCATCATCATCGACGAACTGCCGTACCAGGTGAACAAGGCCAATCTGCTGATCAAGATCGGCGAACTGGTGCGCGAGAAACAGATCGACGGCATTTCCGACCTGCGCGACGAATCCGACAAGTCCGGCATGCGCGTCTACATCGAGCTGAAGCGCGGCGAACACGCCGAGGTGATCCTGAACAATCTGTACAAGCAAACGCAGATGCAGGACACCTTCGGCATGAACATGGTGGCGCTGATCGACGGTCAGCCGCGCCTGCTCAACCTGCGGGAAATGCTCGATGCCTTCCTGCGTCATCGTCGCGAAGTCGTCACCCGTCGCACCGTGTTCGACCTCAAGAAGGCGCGCGAGCGCGGTCATATCCTCGAAGGCCTGGCGGTGGCGCTGGCCAACGTCGACGAGATCGTCGAGCTGATCAAGAGTTCGGAAACGCCGATCATCGCCAAAACGCGCTTGCTGGACCGTGCGTGGAAGTCGGAGATGGTCGAAGAGATGCTGGCGCGCATTGATCCCGAGTTTTCGCGGCCGATTGGTATCGGCGCGGAATATGGTCTGCACGGCGATGGCTATCATCTGTCAGAAATCCAGGCCCAGCGCATTCTGGAAATGCAACTGCAGCGCCTGACCAATCTGGAATCCGACAAGATCATCAGCGAGTACAAGGAGATCATGGACAAGATCGCCGACCTGCTCGATATCCTGGCCAACCCGTCGCGTATCACCCAGATCATTCGCGAGGAACTGACCCTGATTCGCGACCAGTTTGGTGATGAGCGCCGTTCGGTCATCGTCGAGCATGCGCAGGACATGTCGATGGAGGATCTGATCAAGCCGGAAGAGATGGTCGTCACCCTGTCGCACGGCGGCTATATGAAGTCGCAGCCGATGGACGACTACCGCGCGCAGAAGCGCGGCGGACGCGGCAAGCAGGCGGCGGGGACCAAGGACGAAGACTTCATCGAGAAGATGTTCGTCGCCAACACCCACGATTTCATCCTCTGCTTCTCCAACCGTGGCCGCATGTACTGGCTCAAGGTTTACAACGTACCAGCAGGTGGTCGCATCGCACGCGGCAAGCCCATCGTCAACCTGCTGCCGCTGGAAGAAGGCGAAAAGATCAACGCGCTGCTGCCGGTCAAGTCATTTGACGATGAGCATTATGTGTTCATGGCAACCAGCAACGGCATTGTGAAGAAAACACCTTTGAGCGACTTCTCGCGCCCGCGTACCGCTGGCATCATTGCGGTGGCGCTGGACGAGGGCGACTTCCTGATTGGCGCGTCGATCACCGACGGCCGCCATGACGTGATGCTGTTTTCCGACGGCGGCAAGGCGGTGCGCTTCGACGAAAACGATGTGCGTCCGATGGGCCGCACTGCACGTGGTGTGATCGGCATGAAACTCGCCAAAGAGAAGAAGCTGATTTCGCTGCTGGTGGCCGAAGACGAAAACGACTTTGTGCTGACCGCGACTGAAAATGGCTTTGGCAAGCGCACCTCGATTTCCGAATACACTCGCCACGCGCGCGCCACGCAAGGCATGATCGCGATCCAGACCAGCGAGCGCAACGGCCGCGTCGTAGCCGCCACGCTGGTGAAGCCGGATGATGAAATCATGCTGATTACCACCGGTGGCGTGCTGATCCGCACCCGTGTCAAGGAAATCCGCGCCATGAGCCGTTCAACACAAGGCGTCACGCTGATCAACCTGGACAAGGGTGAAACGCTGATTGGCCTGGAAAAAGTGGCTGAAGCCGACAACGAAGAAGAGGCAGGAGAGTGAAACATGACCATTTATAATTTCAGCGCCGGCCCGGCCGTGCTGCCCAAGGATGTGCTGCAACAGGTTCAGGCGGAGATGGTCGACTGGCACGGCAGCGGCATGTCGGTGATGGAAATGAGCCATCGTGGCAAGGAATTCATGGGCATTGCTGCCGAGGCGGAAGCCGATCTGCGCGAGTTGATGGCGATTCCCGCCAACTACAAGGTGCTGTTCCTGCAGGGCGGGGCGTCATCGCAGTTCGCCATGGTGCCAATGAATCTGATGCGCGACAAAATCGCCGCCGATTACCTGAACACCGGCGAGTGGTCGAAGAAGGCGATCAAGGAAGCCAAACGTTACGGTGCAGTGAACGTGGTGGCGACGAGCGAAGACAAGCACTTCAGCTACGCGCCCACGCAGGATCAATGGAAGCTCTCGCCCAATGCGGCCTACGTCCATTACACGCCGAACGAAACTATCGGCGGTGTGGAGATTTTCTGGACCCCGGAGACCGGCAGCGTGCCACTGGTGGCCGACATGTCGTCGACCATTTTGTCTCGTCCGATCGACGTGTCGAAATTTGGCGTGATCTACGCAGGTGCACAGAAGAACATCGGCCCGGCCGGCCTCACCATCGTCATCGTGCGCGACGACCTGATGGGTGAAACGCTGAAAGGCACGCCGACCATGTTCGATTACAAGACGCATGCGGATAATGATTCGATGTACAACACACCGGCCACCTTCGCCATGTACACAGCAGGACTGGTGTTCAAATGGCTCAAAGCCCGCGGCGGTCTTGCCGCGATGGAAAAGACCAACCGCGAGAAGGCCGGCCTGTTGTACGACGCACTCGATGCGACTGATTTCTATAGCTCGCCGGTGGCGAAAGACAACCGTTCGCTGATGAACGTACCGTTCACGCTGAAGGACGCCGCGCTCGACGAGGCTTTCCTCAAGGGCGCCAAGGAACGTGGACTGATCCAGCTGAAAGGCCATCGGTCGGTCGGTGGCATGCGTGCCTCGATCTACAACGCCATGCCGATCGAGGGCGTGCGTGCGCTGGTCGACTATATGAGCGAATTCGAGAAGAACCATGGCTGACGCGCGCAAGGTCCTGACCCTCAACGCCATTTCCGCTCGCGGACTGGCCCGCTTACCACAGCAATATGTTGTCGGCGGTGATCTCGCTGAACCCGATGCCATCCTGGTGCGCTCGGCCAACATGCACGAGATGGATATCCCGGCATCGGTACGCACGATTGGCCGTGCTGGCGCGGGCACCAACAATATCCCGGTCAAGAAGTTGTCCGAACGTGGCGTACCGGTGTTCAACGCGCCGGGGGCCAACGCCAATGCGGTCAAGGAACTGGTGGTCGCCGGCATGCTGATGGGCGCACGCAATCTGGTGCCGGCTATCAAGTTTGTCGAGGGCTTGTCTGGTAGCGATGAAGACATGCACAAGGCAACCGAAGCCGGCAAAAAGCAGTTTGCCGGGATGGAATTGCCGGGCCGTACGCTCGGCGTTGTGGGCTTGGGTTCGATCGGGTCTTATATTGCAGAGGCCGCGATTAGCCTCGGCATGAATGTGGTTGGCTTCGACCCGGCGATCACGGTGGACGCCGCCTGGCGTTTGCCGTCCCAGGTCAAGCGTGCCGAGAGCGTGGAAGATGTGCTGCGCCAGGCCGATTTTGTTACGCTGCATGTGCCGTTGCTGGATACCACGCGCAATCTCATCAACGCCCAGCGTATCGGTGTGATGCGCCCCGGCGCAGTGCTGCTGAATTTTGCGCGCGAAGGCGTGGTCGATAATGCTGCCGTGATTGAGGCGCTCGATGCCGGCAAGCTTCGGGCTTACATCTGTGATTTTCCTGCGAATGCCTTGAACGGCCATGCCAAGGTCGTTGCATTGCCACATCTGGGCGCCAGCACGTCGGAAGCCGAGGAAAACTGCGCGGTCATGGTCGCCGAGCAGGTTGCCGACTATCTGGAAAACGGCACCATCCTGAATGCGGTCAACTTTCCCAATGTCAGCATGCCACGCGAATCCGGATACCGCATCGCGATTGCCAATGCCAACGTACCCAACATGGTTGGGCAGATTTCATCGGTCCTGGCGGCAGCCGGAATCAACATCCACAACATGGTCAACAAGTCCAAGGGCGATATGGCATACACACTGGCAGACGTTGACAGTTCCGTACCCACTGATGTGATGCAAAAACTTTCCGCGATTGCTGGCGTACTCGCTGTGCGCTATTTGCCTGCTACCTGAGCCGATGGACGCTGAACTGAAGGCGCTGCGCGCGCGCATCGACAACATCGACGACGCCATCATGAAACTGGTGTCGGAGCGCGCGGGTATTGCCCAGCAGGTCGGGCGCGCCAAGAATGGCGAGAAAATCTATCGTCCGGAACGCGAGGCGCAAATCGTACGGCGCCTGCGTGAAGCCAATCCCGGGCCGCTGTCAGGGGAGGTGATCGAGCGACTGATACGCGAAATCATCTCGGCGTGTCGTGCGCTTGAACAAGCCACGCGTGTGGCTTATCTTGGCCCTGCCGGCACCTTCACCCAGCAGGCGGTGAACAAGCAATTCGGCCATGAGGTCGAGGCGCTGGCAGAGGTCGACATCGATGCGTGCTTTCACGCAGTGGAAACCGGCCGCGCCGATTTTGCCGTGGTGCCGGTGGAGAACTCGACCGAGGGCGCGATTGCACGCACGCTTGACCTCATCGTCGCCAGCCCGCTGAAAATATGCAGTGAGGTGATGTTGCCGATCCACCAGACCCTGATGCGTAAGCAAGGTAGTCTGGAAGGTGTCAAACGTGTATATGGTCACGCGCAGTCGCTTGCACAATGTCAGCAGTGGCTCAGCCGCCATCTTCCCGGCGCAGAACGTGTCAGCGTGGTCAGCAACAGCGAAGGCGCACGCCTGGCCGCAGCCGAACCTGATGCCGCTACCCTGGGGAGCGAAGCTGCTGCCGAGATATATGGTCTTGTCGTGGTGGAAGCGCGCATTGAGGACGAGGTGAGCAACACCACGTGTTTTCTGGTGCTGGGAAAAACCGACGCCGCGCCGTCCGGGCACGATAAAACCTCGCTGGTGATGGGTGCGCACAACCAGCCAGGCGCCGTGGTCAAACTGTTGCAGCCGTTTGCCGACGCGGGCATTTCCATGAGCAAATTCGAATCGCGCCCGGCGCGCTCATCCAATTGGGAATACCTGTTTTTCGCCGTTTGCAACGGTCATCGTCAAGACCCGAAACTGGCCGCCGCGCTGGCTGAAGTCGAATCGCGCGCCGCCTTTCTTAAAGTTCTCGGTTCTTATCCCGCTGCATCAGCATGAAGGGTTGCGATACGACTTGTATTGGCTTGGCGCCCGCACATGTGCGCGCCATAGCCCCGTACCTGCCAGGCAAACCCATTTCCGAGCTCGCGCGTGAACTGGGTCTGAACGAAGCTGAAATCATCAAGCTGGCATCCAACGAAAACCCGCTCGGCCCCAGCCCCATGGCGCTGGCGGCAGCTCAGGATGCACTCCATGACATGGCCTTGTATCCAGACGGCGCCGGCTTTGCGCTGAAGGCAAAGCTGTCGGCCAGACTCGGCGTGGCGGCGAACCAGATCGTGCTGGGCAATGGCTCGAACGATATTCTGGATATGGCCGCGCGCGCGTTCCTGACACCCTGCACGTCATCGGTTTATTCGCAGCATGCTTTTGCGGTGTATCCGATTGCCACGCAGACGGCAGGGGCGCAGGGCATTGCCGTGGCGGCAAAAGCGTTTGGCCATGATCTTGCCGCCATGCGCGCGGCAATTCGCGACGACACCCGCGTGCTGTGGATCGCCAATCCCAACAATCCGACCGGGACCTTTGTGCCGTGCGCGGAAATCGAGGCATTTCTCGAAACCGTGC
>JBBQDI010000101.1:0-5952 GCA_038319505.1 Burkholderiales bacterium | reverse complement strand
GTTCCCAGTCGCGCACGCGCGCAAATTCGCGGATACGCTGGCGCAGGGTGTCGAGGCTGTCGATGGCGGGAGCAGTCATGGGCGGCATAATACTCGGAGGGTGATGGCTTTACGACACTCTTGTCGAATGGTTGACGTTATGGACGCGATGGTGCGAAGCAAACTGTTGCATATTCAAAGTTCAGCAGGGATTTTGAGGCTTGGCCCGCAGCTTGCTCCTGGATTCCGGCGATGAAGTCGCATTGTTTATCCGCTCAGGCATAATGTCACCGGATTAACCGCAAACAAATATTGAGGGAGGGTGGACATGTTTACGATCAATAAGCACATCGCACGCGTGAGCGTGGTGTTGGCAGTTGCCGCCATGGCGGGTTGTTCCGGTACGCCAACTTATCCGCCCGCTCCCACGCAGACGGGTAACGTTGACTGGAATTACCTGGTTGGACCGGGTGACTCGGTCCAGGTCTTTGTCTGGCGCAATCCCGAGGTGTCCGGCACCTTTCCGGTACGTCCCGATGGCAAAATGACCATGAACCTGATTGAAGATATGCAGGCTTCTGGCAAAACGCCTACCCAGCTCGCGCGGGATATCGAAAAGTCGCTGTCCAAATACATTCAGGAACCCATCGTAACGGTTATTGTTGCCGGAGGGGTTGGGCCATTTGACCAGCAAATCCGCGTCGTGGGCGAAGCAGCCAAGCCGCAGGCGCTGAACTACCGTGAAAAAATGAGCCTGATTGATCTGATGATTTCGGTTGGGGGTCTGACCGACTTCGCGGCTGGCAACAAGGCTTACATCTTGCGCACTGCTGAAGGCAAACAGGAACGTCTGGGTGTGCGTCTGGAGGACCTGCTGAAAGGGGGCGATATTTCAGCCAACGTCGACATGCGTCCAGGCGATGTGCTGGTGGTACCTGAAAGCCTGTTCTAAATATATTCGCGCCGCCTTGAGCGGCGTTTTTGATGTCACGAGCGTCCACATATGGATCAAGTACTGCAACAAATTCTGGGGTATGCCAAAGCCGCCTGGCATCGGCGCTGGTGGGGCGTGGCAGTGGCCTGGCTGGTATGTATTGCCGGCTGGACCTGGGTGATGGTGCTCCCCGACCGCTATGAGGCGTCGGCGCGCGTCTATGTGGATACGCAAACCTTGTTGGGGCCTCTGTTGTCAGGGCTGGCGGCGCAGCCCAATGTCGAACAGCAGATCAGGCTGATGACGCGTCAGCTGGTCAGCCGCCCGACGCTGGAAAAAGTGGCGCGCATGACCGATCTCGATGTGAAGGCCAAAACGCCGGAGCAGACCGAGCAAATGCTGTCCGGTCTGGCTGAAAAAATTGCCATTGCCGATGCTGGAAAGGAAAACCTCTACACCATCAGCTACCAGGACCCCAATGGCGATCTTGCCAAAAAAGTGGTGCAGTCGCTGTTAACCATTTTTGTGGAGAGCAGTCTGGGCAAGACCCGCCAGGACATTTCCAGCTCGGCACGTTTCATCGAAGAGCAACTGCAGCAATACCAGCAAAAGCTCACCGATGCTGAAAACGCACTCAGGGAGTTCAAGCAGAAACACATCGGCATGATGCCGGGGCAGGGTGGTGACTACTATACCAAGCTGGCCGAAGTGTCAGCGCAATTGCGGCAGGCGCAACTGGATCAGCAGGAAGCAGTCAATCGCCGGAATCAGTTCAAGCGTCAGCTGGCAGACGAAGAGCCGGAGCTTTCTGCCGCCGCTGCGGTGGTGTCAACCCACAGCGAGATTGATGGCCGCATCCAGTCGCTGCAAAATCAAATGGATCAACTTCGCCTGAAATATACCGATCTGCACCCCGAGATTCAGCAGACCAAGCGTTTGATCGAAAAGCTGGAGGTCCAGAAAAAGGCCGAGTTGGCAGAGCGCAAGGCCGACCCGGCAGGCTCCAGAATACAGAACCCGGTTTATCAGCAGCTCACCATCGCCATTGCCGAAGCGGATGCGACGGTCTCCTCGCTTGGTGCGCGCGTGGCCGAATATCAGAGCCGATTCGCCGCCCTGCGCAACGCGTCCAACATGATTCCGCAGATAGAGCAGGAATACACCCAGCTGATGCGCGACTATGGTGTGTACCGTGAAAACTACGATGCGCTGCTGAAGCGTCGTGAATCGGTCACCATGTCGGGCGAAGTTGAAAGCAAGACCGACACGGTTGACTTTCGCGTAATCGATCCGCCCTTCGTGCCAAGCAAGCCTGCGTGGCCGAACCGCCCGTTGTTGTTGTCGCTGGTCACACTGGGTGCGCTGGGCGCGGGGATTGCCGTGGCCTTCCTGCTGAGCCAGCTGCGCCGCACCGTAACCGACCGTCGTGCGCTGCGTGAACTGACCGGGTTGCCGCTGTTGGGTGCCGTGTCGCGAGTGGAAACCGATGAAACACGTCGTCATAAACGCAAGGGCCTGCTGACCTACCTGGCTGCGCTGGGTAGCCTGATAGCCGCTTATGGTGCGGTAATGATCCTGCAGCTGGTTGTGTCGCGCGCGGGCTAGGAGAAACCATGAGCATTATTGAAAAAGCTGCTGGCAAGATGGGAGCAGGCACCCCTCGTTCCACGCCCCAGGGCGGTGACAGTGAACACACGTCCGATGCCAGTCTGATCGAGAGCGCGATCAACAAGCAGCGCAGCAGTCACGTCGACAAGCCTCTCAGCAGTCATAGCGATCCCTTTATCGCCACCCCGGTGGAGCCGATGTTCAGTGAGCCGGACACCCAGGTACTGGAAGGCAACAGCCAGGTTCAGTCAATCAACTTGGCGCGGCTGCATCGCATGGGTGCCATCTCACCTGATGCCGAGAAAAGTCAGATCGCTGAAGAATTCCGCATCATCAAGCGCCCCCTGATTGCCAATGCCTTTGGCCAGGGCACTGCACGGGTCAAGAACGGCAACCTCATCATGGTCACCAGTTCGTTACCGGGCGAAGGCAAGAGCTTCTGCGCCATCAACCTGGCCATTTCGATGGCGATGGAAATGGATCGTACCGTGCTGCTGATTGATGCCGACGTTGCCAAACCGCGCGTGCCCGAATACCTCGGCATCCATGCAGACAAGGGCCTACTCGATGTCTTGCAGGACAAGGATCTCAAGTTGTCCGATGTGCTGATTAAAACCGACATTGCCAAGCTGACTGTGTTGCCAGCTGGCCGCACCTACAAGCGTGCAACCGAACTGCTGGCGAGTGCCGCCATGACCCGCCTGATCGAGGATATCGGGAATCGGTATCCAGACCGTATAATCCTGTTTGATTCCCCGCCCCTTCTGGCGACCAGCGAATCGAGCGTGCTGGCGACGCATATGGGGCAGATTGTCATGGTGGTGGAGGCTGAAAGAACCTCACAGGACGCAGTGCGCGAAGCCCTCAGCCACATCCAGTCATGTGAAGTGGTGGGCATGTTGCTGAATAAAACCACGCCGACCCCGGGTGCAGATTATTACTATGGTTACTATGGCAGTTACGGAAAATAATCCCCGTCCACGCGGCGCCAAGTTGCCGTCGCACCGACACGCGTTATTCTTGAGCGCTTCCCCTGTTTTGATGCTGGCGCTGCTGGCCAACCCGGCAAGCGCGCTGGATTGGCAATTTTCGCCCTACGTGGGTGCTACGGCGACTTACACCGACAACGTCAATCAAAGCCATAGTGACCCGCAGGACGCATTGATTTTAAGCCTGTCGCCGGGGTTTAGCCTGCAATCGAAGGGCTCACGAAGGGTGCAGGCCAGCATGAACTATAGTTTGACTGGGGTGCAGCGCTTCAGTGATGTCAATAGTACCGATCTCAATCACAATTTGGGCGCAATCGGCAAGGCCGAGTTGATCGAGGATTTCCTGTTCGTGGACGGTACGGCCAGCATATCGCAGGCCCTGCTTTCACTGACGGGTTCGCCGGCAGACGCCACGACCAACAGTGCCAACCGGGCAACGGTAGGTGTCTATTCCCTTAGCCCCTATATTCAAAAACGATTCGGAGCCTTTGCCACCGGGCAGGCACGTTTTACCACCAGCGGCGCAATATTTGGTGACAATTCGGGGTCGGACTCGGCGAGTAATGCCTTCACGGCAGGATTGAACAGCGGCCCCAGGTTCAATGATTTGAGTTGGGCGCTTAATTATTCACTTCGCCAGTTGGATAGCAGCGGCACCAGCGGAAATTCAACTTTCGAAAGCGCTTCCGCCACTTTGGGCTATGCGCTCACCCGTAAATTCCGTATTTTTGGCACCTATGGTGAAGAATGGAATGACTTTCTGAACTCGAGTGGTGCTGACGGCAGCTATTACAGCGTTGGTTTTGGTTGGGCGCCCTCTCGGCGCGCTAGCATCGAAGCCTCAATCGGTGAACGGTATTTCGGGCGAACTTACAGCTTATCGGGAAATTATAAGATGCGCGCCGCGAACTGGCGGGTGAACTACTCAGAGGATGTCAGCGATATTTCCCAGCAACTTCTGCGGGATAGCGGGCGTATCTTTTGGGTCTGTGGTGGGCGACTCTTAGAAACACCTGATTTTAATCCGCCAGTTGGTCAGGGCGCATGTACGGGAGGACCATTCTCGGGGGCAGAAGTGGCCTTGGGCTTGAATACTCTGGGTGTTCCGCTATCTGATTTGATCGCGGCAGGTTTTGTCGATACTGCGTTGGCCAATGGGATTTATGTCATCAAAAATCTGAATGCAGGCGTGTCGTGGTCTAGAAGTCGTTTGGGGTTGGGTTTTTCGGTATTCGATACCAGGCGCATCTATCAAAGCATCGCCGGGGCGGAAGACCACACCCAGGGTGTGACTGGCACCGCGAGTTATCGCATGTCACCCCACACCAATGCAAATGGTAGTCTTTCTCTCACCCGCAACAGCACGGTTTTTCCAAGTAGTCCGGCGCGTCAAGATGATCTGTTGAGCCTGAATTTGGGAGTGGTTCATCGATTTGATAAAGACTTGACGGGCGCGTTGACATACCGTCACCAGCAACGGAGTTCAGACGCACCCAATTCGGATTTTGAAGAAAACAGTCTTACTGCCTCTGCCAATATGCGCTTCTGACTCCGTCTGCCGAAATGGCATGGTGCTTGCGTTGTGTTCAGTACGCACGATTGTCGTGCCCCACTCATATAACGGATAGATCATGTACGAAGATTATTACCGTTTTAGTGCCAAGCCGTTTCAGCTCAATCCAGACCCGCGGTTTTTCTTCGGTTCCAAGGGACACAAGCGGGCGATGGCTTACCTGGATTATGGCCTGTCGCTGGGCGAAGGCTTTATCGTCATAACCGGCGAAGTCGGTGCCGGCAAGACCACGCTGGTGCGCAATCTGTTTCGTCAGCTCGAATCCCACAATCTGGTTGCTGCACAACTGGTGTCGACCCAGCTGGATGCTGAAGATACGCTGCGGAGCGTGGCCGCTTCGTTCGGATTGGCGCACGAAGGGCTGACCAAATCCTCATTGTTGAAGAACCTGGAAGACTTTCTGATGGCGGCCACCCGTCAGGGCAAGCGTGCTTTGCTGGTGGTAGACGAAGCGCAGAACCTGACGCCGCGCGCGGTGGAAGAGTTGCGCATGTTGTCGAATTTTCAGAATAATGAGCGCTCGCTGATCCAGACCTTTCTGCTTGGGCAACCCGAATTTCGCGGCATTCTGCAAAGCCCCGACATGCAGCAGCTGCGTCAGCGTGTGGTGGCTTCGTATCACCTGGGGCCGCTCGGTGCCGACGAGACCCAGGGCTACATCGAACATCGCCTGGGTACCGTGGGCTGGCAGGGCAATCCGGGATTCGATGAAGCGGCTTTCGCTGCGCTGCACCGTTTTACCGGTGGCATTCCACGGCGAATCAACACCACCTGCGATCGTTTGCTGCTGTTTGGTTTTCTCGAAGAGAAGAGCCACTTTGGCGAAGCGGAGGTCAACGAGGTGATTGACGATCTGAGAAGCGAAGTGG
>JBBQDI010000100.1:0-5988 GCA_038319505.1 Burkholderiales bacterium | reverse complement strand
GGTCATCACGCTTGCGGCTTTCAAAGGCTGGATGGGTGGCGCGGATTGGAAGGTGCTGATCGGTCTTTTCGGCATCTGGCCGCTGGCGGGCTTTGCGGCGCTGGTCGTTGCGGGCGTGTGTGCACCGCATCGCTCATCTGCTGACGGCCCGCCGACAAACGCACGAAACTCGTTTGCATGCAGATTCGCGCCACCGCAATGGTGCGCACGAACTCCAGCGGATCGAGCGCCTCGGTGTTGGCGAGCGGCGTGCCCTCGACCTGTACCAGCAGATTGATCGGCACCGATTCGGGTTGCGGATCGAGCGCAGCCAGCTGCGCAATCAGTCCGGCGCGCTGGGTGCGCGATTCGCCCATACCGACAATGCCGCCGCAACACACGTGCAGGTCGGCCTGGCGCACGCGCTCCAGCGTATCGAGGCGATCCTGATACTGACGCGTGGTGATGACGTCACCGTAAAATTCGGGCGCGGTATCGAGGTTGTGGTTGTAGTAGTCGAGTCCGGCGTCCTTGAGCTGCTCGGCCTGGCCATCCTTCAGCATGCCCAGCGTGGCGCAGGTCTCCAGCCCCAGCGCTTTGACTTCGCGCACCATATCGAGCACGGGATCGAGATCGCGCTGCTTCGGTCCACGCCATGCCGCACCCATGCAGAATCGCGATGCGCCGGCTGCCTTGGCGGCCTTGGCTGCGATCAGCACATCATCCAGATTCAACAAGCCTTGATTCTCGACACCGGTGTCGTAACGCGCAGCTTGCGGACAATAGCCGCAATCCTCGGAACACCCGCCGGTCTTGATCGACAGCAGCGTCGACAGCTGTACCTTGTTGGGATCGAAATTCGCGCGATGCACCGACTGCGCCTGGTACATCAGGTCGGCAAACGGCAGCGCGAACAGCGCCTCGATCGCGGCCATGGAAAGGCGCGCCACAGGTTGAGTCATGTCATTCATAAATTGCCACCTCTATCGTCATATCGGCCCACGGTTCGCGCGCGGCCCTGTAAATATCAAACAGCGCCCACGGCACGATGATCAAAACCGCCAGGCCCAGCAACAGCATCAGCCCAATCCAGCCGCCGAGCAGCCCATAAATCGGCTGACCGAACACCACCATGCTGCCCATCACGCCGTAATAGCGGTAGCCTGCCCATTTGTTGTAATGTGCGGTGCGCGGGTTGGGGTGGTGGGCAATGCTGGCGTATACGAAAATCGATGCACCCAGCCAGATCATCACCGGCGGCAACGAGAGCACAAAGGGCAGAAAACCGATGTTGTGGCTGGCCAGAAGCTTGCCCAACAACAACGCGGTGAGCGATATCATCAGCACCACCACCGTGATGATGTTGAATAGCTGCGCAGCAAACCGGGAGGACGAAGCTGAGATGAGACGTTTGGTTTTCATGGCGCGGAGTCTCGGGGGCGCCGCCGCCCCTGTCAAATTTTACTCGCCAACAAATTGAACATCCGGTCAATATTTAATCGGTTAGCCCCGCACACCTGCCTGCTCTGCGGGGCTGCCACTAAGCACCGCCCGCTATGCCCGGCCTGCCTGGTTGACCTGCCCTGGCATACCCAACCCCACTGCCCGCAATGCGCCACGCCCACCCCCGGTGGTCAGGTGTGTGGCGCCTGCCTCAAGCACCCGCCGGCGTTCGACCGCACCGTTGCCGCGCTGGCTTATGCGTTCCCGCTCGACCGGCTGATCCCGCGCCTGAAGTATCACGGCCGGCTCGCCGTTGCGCCGGCGCTGGGCGACTGCCTTGCCCAGGCCGTTTCGGACCACCCTCAGCCCGACCGTCTGATTGCCATGCCGTTGCATGCCACACGCATCCGCGAGCGTGGCTTCAACCATGCCACCGAAGTCGCCCGCCATGTGGGCAAGCGACTGGGCATTGCGCTCGACACTAGCAGCTGTCAGCGCATTCGCGACACCCCGCCGCAAATGGGCCTGAAGCACGATGCGCGGCGCCGCAACGTGCGCGGCGCGTTTACCTGCACCGGGAAGCTTGAAGGCCAGCACATTGCGCTGGTCGACGACGTGATGACGACCGGCACCAGCCTCGATGAGCTGGCCGCGACCTTGAAGCGATCAGGTGCACGCGAAGTGACGTGCTGGGTGGTGGCGCGGACATTGCCGCCGGGGGACGCTCAGGGCGTGCGGTAAAAACCGCCCCGCATTGCTTTTGTCTTAGCTGTAGATTTCTTCCACCGCAAATATGCGCCGATGTTCGCGTATCGCATAGCGGTCGGTCATACCCGCAATGTAATCAGCCACGGCGCGTGCGCCCTCAAGCGATTCACGTTCCTGATGCTCGGGCGGCAGCAGGCGGGCATCGCCGGAAAACGCGGTGTAAAGATCGGTAATGATGCGGCTGGCCTTGGCACTCATGCGCGCCACTTTGTAGTGGCGATACAGGTTCCGATGAAGAAAGCGCTTCAACTCGCGGTGCTCGTCGAGCAGCGCGGGGCTGAACGCAGCCATGGACGGCGCGGCGCGAACATCGTCACTGGTTTGCACGCCGCTGGCATCGACATTCATCCGCGTGGTGTTCACCAGATCGATGACCAGGGTATTGATGATGCGGCGCACCGTTTCAGTGATCTCGCGGCGCCCTTGTAGGGTCGGATATTTGGCACGCACCTCGGCGAGATGGCGGGCGAAGAGTTGCACTTCTGATAATTGCTCCAGGGTAATCAGCCCGGAACGCAGCCCATCATCGACATCGTGATTGTTGTAGGCGATCTCATCGGCCAGATTGGTAATCTGCGCTTCCAGAGACGGTTGCTGTTTGTTCAGAAAGCGTTCGCCGACTTCGCCCAGCTTTTCGGCATTGGCCATCGAACAATGCTTGAGGACGCCTTCGCGCGCTTCGAATGTCAGGTTGAGCCCGTCGAATTCAGCGTAGCGTTCTTCCAGTCGATCCACCACGCGCAACGATTGCAGGTTGTGCTCAAACCCGCCGTGTTCTTTCATGCAGGCATTCAACGCATCCTGCCCGGCATGGCCAAACGGCGTGTGACCGAGGTCGTGCGCCAGTGCCACCGCCTCCACCAAATCTTCATTCAGTCTCAGCAAACGGGCAATGGTGCGGCCAATCTGCGCCACTTCGAGGCTGTGGGTGAGGCGGGTGCGGAACAGGTCACCCTCATGGTTCACAAACACCTGGGTCTTGTATTCCAGCCGCCGAAACCCGGTCGAATGGATGATGCGGTCACGGTCGCGCTGAAACTCGGAGCGCGGCGCGGCGGGCGGCTCGCCATGCAAACGTCCGCGGGTTTGACTGGAATGCGCGGCGTAGGCAGCGAGAGTATCCATTGAATTCCTTTAGCGTGGCGCAGTGAGCACGCCGGTCAGCACATCGGTTGGCACGTCGGCGGTGATCACCGCCTCGCCCATTTTTTTCAGCAGCACAAAGCGCATTTTCCCACCCTCGACCTTCTTGTCGTGGCCCATGAATTCGAGCCAGGTGTCCACGCCCAGGTCCGGTGCCACATCCGGCAATCCGGCCGCGCGGATCAGCGCGCGGGTGCGCGCCACGTCTACCTCAGTGAGCCAGCCCATGCGCTGTGAAGTTTCCACCGCCATCACCATGCCCGCCGCCACTGCTTCACCGTGCAGCCAGTTACCGTAGCCCATGCCGGTTTCGATCGCGTGACCAAACGTGTGGCCCAGATTGAGGATCGCGCGGATGCCGCCCTCGCGCTCGTCCTGCGCCACAACCTGCGCCTTGATTTCGCACGAGCGATAAATCGCATGGGTAATCGCCGCCGGGTCGAGTGCACGCAGCTTGTCCATGTTGGCTTCGAGCCAGGCCAGAAATTCAACATCCCAGATCAGGCCGTATTTGATCACTTCGGCCAGTCCTGCCGAGAGCTCGCGCGCCGGCAGGGTTTTCAGTGTATCGGTATCGGCCAGCACCAGTTTCGGCTGATAAAACGCGCCGATCATGTTCTTGCCAAGCGGATGGTTGATGCCGGTTTTTCCGCCCACCGACGAATCCACCTGCGACAATAGCGTGGTGGGAATCTGGATAAACGGCACGCCGCGCTGGTAGCTCGCCGCCGCAAACCCGGTCATGTCGCCGATCACCCCGCCGCCCAAAGCAATGAGCGTGGTCTTGCGCTCGGCGCGCTGGGTCAGCAGCGCATCGAAAATCAGGTTCAGCGTTTCCCAGTTCTTGTAGGCCTCGCCGTCCGGCAGCACCACGCTGGTCACCGCCACCCCACCGGCCTCCAGCGTCGCCGTCAGCTGTGCCAGATACAGCGGCGCCACCGTGGTGTTGGTCACCACCATCACGCGCTTTTGCGCCAGGTGCGGCATGATTAAGTCAGCCTGGCCCAGCAGGCCGGTGCCGATATGGATGGGGTAGGCGCGGTCGCCGAGATCGACGGTGAGGGTTTGCATGGGGAAATCAGGCGAGTAATCGTATGGCTTGATTGTAACCAATGCCGGCCTGTTATCGCGGCGGCAGTCATTGTCCTGCCCAAACAGGGCCAGGATATCGTCAAACAAGATGCGTCGGGTGTACAGTTAAGCCCTGCAGAGTCCCGGCCCAAGGTGAGCGCGCGTTCAAATCAATCCGGCCGGATCATCTGAGAGAAACGGCATGGTCCAATCCAGTCGCTTTCACGAAGTGAAAGCCCGTGAAATGAACTGTATTCCTGATGCCGGCCTGTACAGCAATCGCCACGCAATAAAAGATTAAGGATCAATCGCAAACAGCACGACACATGGACAACCTTGACCCTGAACTGATTACCGTTGTCATGCCCTGCTTCAACACCGCTTCCTATGTGGAAGAGGCGATCGGGAGCGTGCTCGGGCAAAGTTATCCGCATGTCGAACTCATCCTGATAGACGACGGTTCGACCGATGGCTCGACCGACATCCTGCAACGCCTGGCGACCGAGCACTCCGAGCGCATCACCCTCGCCTACCAGAACCGCGTCGGCCCCTATGCCGCGCGCAACCTGGCGCTCGCCCACGCTCACGGAAAGTTTATCGCCTTTCTCGACGCCGACGACACCTGGCACCCGGACGCGTTACGCCTGATGCACGATGCGCTTGACGCCGAACAGGCCGATCTGGCCTATTGCGGCTGGCAAACCATCGGCATCGCATCGACCGACCCAAACCCGAAAGTTCTGCCCGTTTTTGAACCGGACGAAGCGATCAGCCATTTGTTGGAAAACAGTCCGTGGCCAATCAACAGCGTACTGATCCGCCGTCGCCTCGTCGACGAACTGCACGGATTTTCCGAGCGCGCGCCCACCGCCATGGACCTCGACCTGTGGCTTAACATGTTGGCGCACCAGCCCAGGCTGGTGCGCGTGCCCGACGTGCTGGCGTATTACCGTCGCTATCCCCGCGGCGACGCCCACATTCCGCATTGGCGGCAGGTGTTCGATACGGTTACCGTGCGCCACGACTTTGCCCGCCATCATCCGGAGCGTGTCACCCACCTGACCCCGGCCCGCCTGCATGAGCTCACCTACGCCCCGCTGCTGCAAGAAGCTTATCGCTGCCACTGGCGCAACGACACCGAATCCGCCCGCCGTCTGTTTCGACGCGCCTTCCGCAAGGCAGACTGGAAAGCAGTCGATCTCAAGCATCTGCTTGCCAGCCTGCTCCCCGCTCCGCTTTACCGCAACCTGGTCAATCTCGTCACCCGCCGCCGCAGCACCCGCATTGCGGGTTGAATTATCCGCAGGGCGGACTAGATCGGCACCCCCAGGCTTCACCCCATCACGCCGCGCGTTCTTCTGGCACACCCCTTACTGCCATCTTCAGCAATTACAATATCCGCCCATGAATACAATCACCCACTCCCTCCGTTACCACGTTGTTGGTAGCCTTGGTTATATCGGGCCGCACTGGGTCAAGTCCCAGCTGCGTCAGGGTTGTGATATCGACACTTCCGACGATCTTTCCGCGTGTTTGCACTGCACCATGCGCAAGGCCACTTAAATCTGACCCCCCATGCTCACC
>JBBQDI010000099.1:0-6052 GCA_038319505.1 Burkholderiales bacterium | reverse complement strand
TCGACTTCCTGCTCGGTAATCGAGGGCTTGGTGTAGTAAATGCGGGTTGTCATAACACGTCCAGATGCGGCACTGCCGTCACGTATTTTCCACCCCACTTTCGAATGTAATCAAGCTGCTTCATGACTTCTGCTTTCAGGTTCCACGGCAGGATAACCACGTAGTCGGGTTCCACTTGCCGAAGCTTTGCTTCGTTCTCGATGGGGATGCGACTGCCAGGCATGTATTTGCCCTGCTTGGCCGGGTTGCGATCCACCACGAATGGTATGAGATCGGGGCGGATGCCGGCATAGTTCATCAGGGTGTTGCCTTTCGCCGCCGCGCCATAGGCGGCCACGCTTTTGCCTTGTCGCTTGGCTTCAAGCAGAAATACTAGAAAGTCATTCTTGACTCGGTCTGTCTTGGCCTGAAAGCCGGTGTAATAGTCTGCGCTGAGCATGCCTGCCTGCGATTCGCGCTGGAGCAGTTCGTTTACTCGTGCACAGCGTGCTTGTTGCCCCGTATCGCTGCGCTGGGCAAATACCCGCAGGCTGCCACCGTGGGTAGAGAGTTCCACGACATCGAACACGGCCAGGCCGTTCGCGGCGAAGATGCGTTCCACCGCCGTGAGCGACAGGTAGGAGAAATGCTCGTGGTAGATGGTGTCGAACTGGTTCTCGTCGATGAGCCGCATGAGATGCGGAAATTCGAAGGTGGCCACGCCCTGGGGCTTGAGCAGATGGGCGAAGCCGGATACAAAGTCGTTGATGTCCGGGACATGGGCGAGGACGTTATTGGCGGCAGTGAGATCGGCCTGCTTGCCCTGGGCGACCAGTTCCTTGGCCAGACGCACACCAAAAAAGTCCTCCACTATCGGGATGCCCTTGGCCCGCGCCGCAGCAGCGGTGCTCGCGGTCGGCTCCACGCCGGTGCAGGGAATGTTGCGTGCCTTGACGTATTGCAACAGGTAGCCATCGTTGGCGGCGATTTCGACGACGTGGCTGTCGGCCGTCAGATTGAAGCGCGCCACCATGTCATCCACGTAGCGCTCGGAATGCACGAGCCAGCTACTGGAGAAGCCACTGAAGTAAGCATATTCGGCATCGAACAGTTCATTAGCCTGGGCGAAATCCTCGGTTTGTGCCAGCCAGCAGTGTTCGCACACCAGCACGCGGAGCGGAAACCACTTTTCCGGCGCATGCAGGGTCTGCTCGGTCAGATAGGCATTGGAGGGCGGCGCACTGCCCAGGTCCACCAAAGGCAGCTTGAGCTCCGATCCGCAGTGACGGCACTTCATTGCGCCACCCCGGTGAAATCGTCACCCAACAATGGATGCGCGGCATCGCGCGGCGATAGTCCGGCAACCGGCAACGGCCACTGGATGGCAAGCCGGGGATCCTGTGGATTCAGGCCGCCTTCGGCTCTGGGCTGGTAAGCGGCAGTATGGAAATACAGCATTTCGCAGTCGTCGGTAAGGGTTTGAAACCCGTGGGCAAAGCCCTCCGGGATGACGAGGGTCTTGTGGTTGTCGGCACTGAGCACTTCAGCATGCCAGCACAAAAAGGTCGGCGAATTATGGCGCAGGTCTACAGCAACATCAAAGACTTCGCCACGCAGGCAACTGACGAACTTGATCTCGGCATGGGGCGAACGCTGAAAGTGCAGACCCCGCACGGTGCCACGGCTCGCAGTCAAGGTGTGGTTGATCTGCTCGATGTGCTTGCCTGGGGCGAGCGCCTGTAATTCCTCGGAACAGAAGAGACGCTCAAGATAACCCCGGCTATCGCCAACAGGTTTGCGTTGCAGGACGCGCAAGCCGGAAAGGGGCGTATCAAGTATGTCGAAGCGTGTGCTCATGCCTGCCCGGCTGCCTCGTATTCCTGAATCTGTTGCACGCTGAGGGCGGCCATGTCTGAGCCTTGCTTCCAGGCCTGATGCCACGCCAGCGTCATGCCAAGCGCGGTTTGCAAATTCCAGCATGGGCGCCACCCGAGGCGGGTCTTGGCCTTGGAACTGTCCAGCTTGAGCGTATTGGCCTCATGCGGCTGTGGCGACCCATCGCACTGCCAGGTGGCGCCAGGCATCTGGCTGCACAGATAGTCGACGATCCATTGCACCGGCCGGGCGTCAGCTTCTTCAGGGCCAAAATTCCACGCCTCAGCAAAGTCCGGGCCTTCGGTGAAAAGCTTTTCAGCCAAGATGAGATAGCCCGACAGTGGCTCAAGCACATGCTGCCAAGGGCGTGTGGCCAGTGGCGAGCGAATGATCAGGGTCTGACCTGCATCCAGCGCACGCAGAAAATCGGGAACAAGCCGGTCGTCTGCCCAGTCGCCGCCACCGATGACGTTGCCGGCGCGGGCGCTGGCAAGATGGGTGCCGGCGGGTTCCAGGAAAGAGCGACGATAAGCAGCGGTCACCAGCTCGGAGCAGGCCTTGCTGCTGGAGTAGGGATCAAAGCCGCCCATGGCTTCGTTCTCACGGTAGGGCCAGACCCATTCACGGTTTTCATAGCACTTGTCGGTGGTGACGTTGACTACCGCTTTCACGCTGGGTACCTGGCGCACCGCTTCCAGCAGATTGACCGTACCCATGACATTGACGGCATATGTTTCCACCGGTGCTACATAGGAATGGCGCACCAGCGGCTGCGCAGCCAGATGCAAAACGATATCGGGCTGGGCCGCCTGCATGGCCTGAGCGAGCGTGGCGGCGTCACGGATGTCGGCAATCGTGCTGCCTGCCAATCGGTCCTGCAGGTTTGTAACTGTAAAGAAGTTGGGGTTCGTTGGCGGCGTCAGCGCATAGCCATGAACTTCGGCCCCCATGTCGGCCAGCCACAAGGCCAGCCAGCCACCCTTGAATCCGGTGTGGCCGGTTAGAAAAATCCGTTTCCCTTGCCAGAACGCCCGGTTCATTGCCAGACTTTCCACGGGGCTTTGCCGGCCAGCCAAAGTTCTTCCAGGTGGGTTTTGTCGCGCAAGGTATCCATGGGCTGCCAGAAGCCTTTGTGTTCAAAAGCCATGAGTTGCCCCTCTGATGCAAGGTGAGTCAAAGGCTCAGCTTCCCAACTGGACTGGTCGCCCGAGATCAGGTCGATGCATTTGGGCGACAGCACAAAGAAGCCGCCGTTGATGAGGCCGCCATCCCCCCGCGGCTTCTCGGTAAATCCCGCCACCCTGGCCCCCTCCATTTGCAGAGCGCCATACCGTCCAGGCGGCTGAACAGCTGTTACTGTAGCCAGCTTGCCATGCTGCTTGTGGAATGCGATTTCGCGCGAGATGTCCACGTCCGACACCCCGTCACCGTAAGTGAAACAGAATGCTTCTTCATCCTTGACGTATTCCGCAACCCGTTTCAGACGGCCACCCGTCAGCGTTTCATCACCCGTATCCACCAGCGTCACACGCCATGGCTCGGCCTTGTGTTGATGGACTTCCATCTGATTGTGTTCCATGTCGAACGTGACATCCGACATGTGCAAAAAATAGTTGGCGAAATATTCCTTGATAACGTAGCCCTTGTAGCCGCAGCAGATCACGAAATCATGCACGCCATGGGCCGAATACTGTTTCATGATGTGCCACAGGATTGGTTTGCCGCCAATCTCGATCATCGGTTTTGGCTTGAGATGGGTTTCCTCGGAGATGCGGGTTCCGAGACCACCAGCCAGAATGACAGCTTTCATATTAATACCTGTGCGCTTGATGATTTATTTGAGTATCTACAAGACAACTCTCGGAATATTCTAAGGTTTTAATCCAGCTCGAACGCATTCGTGTAATCCAGTTTCAGCGCGGGATCCTGGTCGGCCTTCATCAGCACGCAATTGCCGATCATCAGTGCGTCCATCTCGGTGCCCATCAGGCAGCGGAAGGCGTCTTCCGGGGTGCACACGATGGGTTCGCCGCGCACGTTGAAGCTGGTGTTGATCATGACCGGACAGCCGGTTTTGTCATAAAAACTGGATATCAGTGCGTGGTAGCGCGGGTTGGTGTCTGCGTGCACGGTCTGGATGCGCGCGGAATAGTCGACATGGGTGACGGCGGGCAGGGTCGAGCGCGGCACCTTGAGTTTGTCGATGCCGAACAGGCCCTTGTCTGCACTGGCGGTGTCGATGCGGTGCTGATTCGATATGTCGGCCACCATCAGCATGTAGGGGCTGTCCTGGTCCAGGTCGAACCATTCCGCCACGTGCTCGCGCAGGACGGATGGCGCAAAGGGACGGAAGGATTCGCGGTACTTGATCTTGAGGTTGAGCACGGATTGCATTTTGGGCGAACGCGGGTCGCCCAGGATGGAACGGCCCCCGAGGGCGCGCGGGCCGAATTCCATGCGGCCCTGGAACCAGCCGACCACATTTTCGGTGGCGAGCAGGGTTGCGCTGTGTTCGATGAGGTCTGTATCGGACAGAACGCTGAATTGGGCGCCGGCTGCTTTCAAACGGGCTTCAATGTCCGCTTGGGCGAATTCAGGCCCGAGATAGGCGCCGCGCATGCGGTCGCTGCCATGTGAGTCGAATCGGGGCTGATCCAGGAAGAGGTGATGCGCGGCCAGGGCGGCGCCCAGTGCGCCGCCTGCGTCACCGGCAGCGGGTTGCACCCACACGTTCTTGAAGCGGCCGTCGCGCAGCACCTTGCCGTTGGCGACGCAATTGAGCGCCACGCCGCCGGCCAGGCAGAGGTTTTCGATCCCGGTTTCCTCGCGCAGCGCGCGGGTGATCCGGAGCACGGCTTCTTCGGTGACGGCCTGCACTGAGGCGGCCAGATCCATTTCACGCTGGGTCAGCGGGTCGTCCGGCTTGCGCGGCGGCGCACCGAACAGGTCGGCGAACTTGGCATTGGTCATGGTGAGGCCAGTGCAGTAGTCGAAGTACGACTGGTCCAGCCGGTAGGAGCCATCGGGTTTCAGGTCGATCAGGTGGTCGAGGATGGTCTGCACATATTTCGGCTCGCCGTAAGGCGCCAGCCCCATGACCTTGTACTCGCCCGAATTGACCTTGAAACCGAGGTAATAGGTGAATGCCGAGTAGAGCAGACCGATCGAATGGGGGAAGTGGATTTCCTTGAAAATTTCCAGGCTGTTGCCACGGCCGATGGCGGCGGAGGTCGTGGTCCACTCGCCGACGCCGTCCATGGTCAGCACCAGCGCTTCGTCAAACGGGGACGGAAAAAACGCGCTGGCGGCATGGCTCAGGTGGTGTTCGGAAAACAGCAGGCGGTCGAGCCAGTTGACGGCCGGGTCGAGCTTTTTCAGTTCCTTGGCCAGCAGGTCTTTCTGAAACAGCTTTTCCCGCAGCCACAACGGGATGGCCATGCGGAATGATTTGAACCCCCTGGGCGCGAAGGCGAGATAGGTTTCCAGCAGCCGTTCAAACTTCAGGAAAGGCTTGTCATAAAAAGCCACATGCTCGACTTCGGCCAGCGAAATGCCGGCCTCGGCCAGGCAATAGTTCAGCGCATGGATCGGAAACCGCGCGTCGTGCTTTTTTCGCGAAAAGCGTTCTTCCTGCGTCGCGGCAATAATCTCGCCGTCCTTCAGCAAGACGGCCGCGCTGTCGTGGTAATAGGCGGACAAGCCCAGTATGTACATTGGCGAACCCGGGTCAGAACAGGGTGTAAATGAACGGGGCGATGGCGGACCCTTGCGCCAGTACCAGCAGGCCGCCCAGCAGCACCATGATGATGATGATGGGCAGTAGCCAGAGCTTTTTGCGCGCGCGCATGAACGCCCAGAGTTCGCTGAATATGGACATGGGGGTCTCCTAGAATTGTTTGTCGAGGCTGTTTTTGGCAGGACCGGGCGGGTCGCGCCTGATCCAGTAGCTCGGGCTTTGGGGATCGATTTTCAGGCGCAGCAGGTCTTTGCCCGCCAGGCGCATCACCAGGCCAAAGGGAGTGATGACCAGATAGAACATCACCCCGAGGATGATGGGGCTGGTGATGGCATGCAGCAGTGCGCCGAATTTCAGCCACAGGCGGTTAAGCGGCCCGAGCAGCGAAGGGGCGATCAGGGACACGAGCAGGAAAGCCAATGCCAGACCGAGCGCGCTCAGCCGAACCGGGGTGTGCTTCAG
>JBBQDI010000098.1:0-6099 GCA_038319505.1 Burkholderiales bacterium | reverse complement strand
CACTGTGTCCATTTCGCGCAGAACCGCTTTCATGCGCATGGATACTTCCTGCAAAACGACGTCGCCTACATGATGACCAAGCGAGTCATTGATCGACTTGAATTGATCCAGATCGATCTGAATGACCGCGAATTCCATTTCCTTGCGCCGCAGCATCAAGACCGCCTGGTTCAGCCGGTCTTCGAACAACATGCGATTGGGTATCTTGGTCAGCGAATCGTAATAGGTTTGATGTTCCAGTTCCGCATTCAGGCTGGTGAGCTGGACCGTGCGCTGGTTGACGCGCTCTTCCAGCGCCTCGTTCATCTTCCGCATCTCGTCTTCGGCACGCAGGCGTTCATCATATGACGTCCGGATTTGCAATGACATGGCATTGAATGAATGGGCGACCTGGGCCAGTTCATCGGTGCCAGTCACGTCGATCTGGTAGCCCAGATCCCCGGCAGCAATGTGCTGCGAGGCCCCTTTCAGGGCATTGAGGCCACGCGTGAGGTAGGCAATCAGAAAATAGGAGAACAGCGCGACCAGCGCCAACACCAGAACGGCAAATAATATGGATTCGTTGCGTGCCTGTTCGATTCCTGCCTGAAGCCTCTTGATCGACACGCCTATTTCGACGCGACCATAGGGTTCACCCGCGATCAGGATATCGGCCCGGGTATCGAATATCCCGTCAGTTACATCTCTGAACGCATGATCCGCTTCAAAGTGCCGTGCGAGTGCCGGAGCATCGCCGCCTTCTGCCAGCACCTTGCCCTGCTTGTTGAATACTCTGGCGTAGACAATACCGGGATGGGTCAGCACTTGCTTGACCTGGCTGTCCAACGCCGACAGGTCCATGCCCAGCACCCCGCTCTGTGCGCTCGTGGCAAACAGCGCCGCAGTGGATTCACTGCGTCTGAGCAATTCCTCTTCGCTTGAAGCGGTGAGGATGCCGACGCCGTTCCAGATCATCACACACAATAAAGCCGCCTGGATGAGTGCGATTCCCAATAGGGTTTTAAGGCGAAATGACACGGCGAATTCCTGTTTTAGTGTTTAACGGGGGGATGCCGCATCCGGCATTTTCAGTTTGAGCCTGCGCATGCCGTCATAGTCGCTGTCGACGGCCGGGTCGATCCCCTTGAACTGGATCGTCTTCAATAAAGCCGCCCCCTGCGGATTCCGGTCCATGTCCTGCATGGCCTGCCGGATATTTTCAACTACGTTCTTCGGCACCCGCGGATGCGCTGCAAACGCAAAAGGCGGAAGTGGCTCGGCCGTCCACAGGATGCGCAACTGGCTGCGCACGTCTGGATCGAGCGTGTTGTATGTGCGCATTTCGCCCCCGCCCGCCGGAAAAAAACCTTTGGCAACGGCCCGATAGACCGAATCCATCGACACCACGTATTGGGGGGTTACATGGACATTCTGTTCAGCGAAATAGGCCAGGGGCAGCACAGTCGCTGCAAGGGCTGACGCCGCCGGAAACGCCACCGTCTGGTTATCGAGCGCTTCCACTGCCTGAACCGGACTGTCCATGCGGACGACAACGACCCCGGTCAGTTTGCCATCCCGTTCATTGGCAAAGGCTTCATAGCCGTTACGTTCGTGAAACTTCGTGTAATGGTAGGGGTTGATGAAAGCGAGATCGAATTTACCTGCCTTCATGTCCTCCTGGAAAGTCGGAATATCCCTGGCCGTGGTGAACTGCAGGGTATAGCCGGTTTTTTCGCTGAGATAATGAAGAACAGGCCCCCACCGCCTGGCGAGTTCGCTTGCGGCTTCGCGTGGCCCGATGCCAAATGTGAAAACCTGTTGTGTATGCGTTGCGATCGGGTTGGCCAGCGGCCGCTCTGCAGCAAACAGCGGCATGCTTACAAGCATCCAGACAAACACAGCGGAGCGTAATCTCATCATCATGCACCCAGGTTCAGATAATCAGCACATATCAAGGATGCCATCTTAATGGATATCGTATCGTCCTGCCGCCGGGGTTCTTGAATCGGTGGCTGCACATGACGCGGCTGGCTGGCTTATGCTTGTACTGTGTTCAATTCGACAGCCCGGCTGGTTCCGTTGCTGTGACCGCCCCATGGAAATTCTGCTTTTGTCCGTATTGATCATTCTCAATGGCGTGTTCGCCATGTCCGAGATCGCGCTGATCACATCAAAACGCAACCGGCTGGCGCGAATGGCCGACGATGGGGATAGAGCGGCGGCGATTGCGATCAAACTGCACGACAACCCGACCCGGTTCCTGTCGACGGTGCAGATCGGCATCACCTCGATCAGCATCCTCAACGGTATTGTCGGCCAGGCCGTGCTGGCCGCGCCATTGGCACTGTGGTTGCAGTCGGTCGGCGTGGACCCGAAAGCCAGCGACATCGCAGCCACCGCATTGGTCGTGGTCGTCATTACCTATTTTTCGATTGTGATTGGCGAACTGGTGCCCAAGCGCATTGGCCAGTTCAACCCCGAGGGTATTGCGCGGCGGGTGGCGCGCCCGATGAACTTGCTGGCCATTTTTGCGCGCCCGTTCGTACGCCTGTTGTCGTTTTCCACCGATACGATCCTGCGGCTGCTTGGCAACCAGCCTTCCAGCCAGGAAGGCGTGATCGAGGAAGAAATCCACGCTCTGTTGCAGGAGGGTTCTGAATCCGGCGTGATCGATGAGCAGGAGCGCAACCTGGTGCGCAATGTACTGCGGCTGGACGACCGGACCATCCATTCGCTGATGGTGCCGCGTGCCGATATTGTCTATCTCGATACCACCTTGCCGCTGGAAGAAAACCTGCGCCGCGTGACCGAGTCGTCACACTCGCGCTTTCCGGTCTGCCGCGGTGGCTTTGACGAAGTGCTGGGCATCATCAGCGCCAAACGCCTGCTCAAGCAAACGCTGCACGGTGGCCAGGCCGACCTGACCGCGCACCTGATGCCGGTGGTGTACGTGCCGGAAAGCCTCACCGGGATGGACCTGCTGGAAAACTTTCGCGCGTCCGATGCGCACATGGTACTGGTCATCGACGAATACGGCGACATCAACGGCCTGGTCACCCCGCAAAACGTGCTCGAAGCGCTGGCCGGCGAATTCAAGCCGCCCAGCCTGGAGGAAGCCTGGGCGGTGCAGCGCGACGATGGCTCGTGGCTGCTGGACGGCATGATCCCCATCCCCGAACTGATGGACCGGCTCGGACTGAAAGATGTGCCGGAAGAAAAAAGGGGCCGCTTCCATACCCTGAGCGGCCTGGTGATGTGGCTGTCCGGACGGCTGCCGCAAACTGGCGATGTGCTGACCTGGGGAACCTGGCGACTGGAAGTGGTCGACCTCGACGGCAAGCGCATCGACAAGGTGCTGGCCACGCCGATTCCTGTTGCCGAAGAGACCGAGCCAGGCACGCCCACCGATTCGGCTTGACGCCGCGATACGCATGGTGACGTCCACCCTGCTTCAAATCATGTTTTTTCAGCTGTCGCCAGCAACAACCCACCCCACGGCAACACGCTGGGTACACGAGATTCCAGCGCCCGTGCCCAACGGGTGCCGGAAGGCAAAAAAATCGCCGAACTCAGCGTGAGATTTCGCACCGGCAAATGATCAAACAGCGCGCGCAATTCGGAAGCGGTGCGCCAGTGGGCGCCACGATACGCGCCCCTGCCCCCTTCCCTGCCCTTCTGCCAATACAGCAGGCTGCGCCGGTTGAGCCAGCCGATCGCAATGCGACGACGCGCCACCCGCACGCATTCGGCCACGGCCTGCTGTTCATCCGTCACAAAACACAGCGCGGCGATGGACAGGACATGATCAAAACTGGCGTCATCAAACGGCAGGGCACGAGCATCGCCTTCAACCCATTTCAGTTTTTGGCTGCTGTGCGCGCGTGCGTAATCAAGCCAATCTGCGTTGGGGTCGAGTCCGGTTGCGTTGAACCCGTCGGCTGCGGCACGGCGCGTAAACCATCCGGTGCCGCAGCCGACATCCAGCAGGCTGTCGCCCGTTCGTGCCACGCGCTGCCAAGCCGCCAGCGCGTATTCCGTATCGCCGACCCAGCGACCGCGCGGGGTGTCATACCAGGCTTCGTAGTCGGCGGGGGTCATTGCGTGCCCGCCATCGGTTCAGTCCCCGACCGGCTGGCTGGCGCGTGAGTAGGCTTCGAAACCGCCCTTCCTTTTCCAGCCTTCAATTCCGTCCTGAAGAACTTTAACGTTGTCATACCCCAGCAGGCGAAGGGCAAAAACGGCTTGAGCGGACAGCGAGCCGGAGTTGCAATACATCACCACCATGCGGTCTTTCGGCAACTCGGCGCGCCGTGCCACCGCCTGCCGCCAGTCGATGTTGATTGCGCCGGGGATGTGCGCCTTCGCATACTGAGTCGCATCGCGGGCATCCACGATGAACACGTTCTTCCAGTCTTCCTTCGGAATCTGCTCAGGCCAGATCAGGCTGCTTCCATATTCGGAAAAGTCCATGTATCCGGATAGCGCATCGACCACGACGGGATTTTCTTCCGCGCTTGCATGCGGAGCCAACAGTGACATGGCGACGATCAGGACGCAGCGCTTCAGCATGGAATGGGGTTTGTTCATGGTTCGTTCCATTTATGTATGTTCAATCAGCAGCCGGATTGAGGCGAGGGTGTGTTTCTTCGCACATCAACGAGACAATCAGGCCGGAAACAAACATGGCACCCGCGGTAAACCAGAAGCCCGCCTCGATGCCACCGAACAACGCTGCCACTGCACCGAGCAGCAGCGCGCCGATGCCGTAGCCGAGGTCGCGCCAGAAGCGGTAAATGCCGATGGCTGATCCGCGCCAGTTGGGGTGGGCAATATCGGACACGGCAGCCGACAACGTTGGATACAGCAGCGCCATGCCGAAGCCCATCACTGCGGCGGCGAACGACCACCACAGCTTGCCTTCGCCCATTAACACCAGTGCCACACCCGCGCCACACAACCACATGCCCCATACGATGGGTTTGAGGCGGCCAATACGGTCGGACCAATGGCCGGTAATGAATTGTGAGATGCCCCAGACGAAGCCATACACGCCGACCACCCAACCGATGCCGGCGAGCGAGAGGCCATGCTGATACAGGTAAACCGGGAAGAACACCCATACCAGCGCATCGACGAATTTTTCCACCAGACCGGCCTGGCTGATCGAAGCCAGACGCTTGTCGCGCCATGACATCAGGGTAAAGACTTCCCAGGTATCGGGTTGCGCAGGAATGTTGGTCGGGTAGCGTGGCGTGGGTCCGGTCATCAGCCCAGCGGCATGTTTTTTTCCTTCGGCATGCGCCCATGGCAAGGTGTCTTTTACCCATACCAGGGTAAACAGGCCCGCCAGCGCCACCACTACCAGGCCGAAAATCATCAGCCCTTCTCGCGGACCAAAAGACGTCGCCAGATAGCCGGTGATGATGCCTGCCACTGCTACGCCAAAGTAACCAGAGAACTCGTTGAACCCAATGGTGAGACCACGTTGTTCGGCGGTGGTGAGATCGAGCTTGGAAGTCTGCGTCATCGACCAGGCCAGGCCCTGGTTGACCCCCAACAGCATCGTTGCTGCCACGATCCAGCCCCAGCTTGGCGCATACATGATCATGAACGGAATCGGCACGGCGGCCAGCCAGCCGATGAACAGAACCTTCTTGCGGCCGATGCGCTCCGACAAGCGGCCCGCCACAAAATTGAGCGTTCCCTTGACGAAACCAAAGGCGGTGACGAAAGCCATCAGCATCATGAACGAGTCTTTGGCCACGCCGAATTCGCTTTCGGCGAGTGCCGGCACCACGGTGCGGAACATGCCGATGGTGAGGCCGACAAAAAACACCTGCACCAGCTGATGCAAAAACTGGGCAAGGTTGTTGCGAATGCCGTAGCGGTAATCCGCCACCATTTGAGTTGCGGTCATGCAGCGTTGCCGAGATTGAAGGCGACCATGCGATCCATTTCCGCAGGGCGCGGCGGAATCGATTCGGTCAGCGTGGCAACGAATTCATTGCGGCTCATGGACAGCATCGGGTTCCAGCGTTTTTCAAATCCGATGGTTGAGGTGGGTTTACCCGACATGCCCGCGCCACAGGCGCTGCCCGAAGTGTGGCCGGGATACAGCTC
>JBBQDI010000097.1:0-6140 GCA_038319505.1 Burkholderiales bacterium | reverse complement strand
CGGCATGCTGCTGCTCGGTTATTCGTTCAACACATTGACGTTGTTTGGCATGGTGCTCTCGATCGGCATCGTGGTCGACGACGCCATCGTGGTACTGGAAAACGTCGAGCGCATCATCCATGAGCAAAACAAGACGCCACGCGAGGCGGCGTTGCAGGCGATGCGCGAGGTCAGCGGGCCGGTGATCGCGATTGTGCTGGTGCTGTGCGCGGTGTTCATCCCCATCGCTTTCCTCGGGGGGCTGACGGGAGAACTGTACCGCCAGTTCGCCGTCACCATTTCGATCTCGGTGGTGATTTCCGGGATGGTCGCGCTGACGCTGACGCCAGCGCTGTGCGTGGCCTTGCTGCGCGGCGAGAAACCCGCGCCCGGACGCTTCTTCCGCGCATTCAATACCGGCTTTGCCAAGGTCACCGGGCATTATCTGGGTGGCGTGACGTTTCTGATGCGGCGCGCATTCATCGCGCTGGGCATTTATGGACTGATGATCGTGGCCGCGGTGATTCTGTGGCAATTTACCCCGGGCAGCCTGGTGCCGGATGAAGACCAGGGTTATTACATCAGCGCCGTGTATTTGCCCGACGGCGCTTCGCTGTCGCGTACCGAGGCCGTGGTGCGGCAGGTCGATGCGATCGCGCGCAAGGACCCTGCGGTCGAGCACGTGGTCGCGTTTGCCGGACTGGATTTTCTCGGCGGCGGCTTTCGCAACAGTGCCGCGACGATGTTTGTTGTCGCACGCCATTGGGATGACCGCAAGAAAACCATCCAGCAAATGGTGGGTGAACTGATGGGGTCGACTGCCGGCATTCGCGAGGCGCTGGTGCTGGCGTTTGCGCCACCGCCGATATTCGGGCTGGGCAATGCAGGCGGTTTCGAGTTCTATATCCAGAACAAGGGCGAAGGAGGTCCGGACAAGCTCGCGCAGGTGAGTGACGCCTTTCTCGCTGCCGCACGGCAGGACAAACGCCTGGCGCAAATATTGACGCTGTGGCGTCCCCATGTGCCGCAGCTTTACGTCGACGTCGACCGCGAAAAGGCGAAGATGCTGGGCGTCGATATTGGCGACGTATTTAATACGCTGTCGGCGACCCTGGGTTCGTATTACGTCAACGACTTCAATAAATATGGCCGCACCTGGCAGGTACTGATGTCGGCCGAACCGGGCGCGCGCAAGTCGCCGCAGGATGTCTCGGCGCTGTTTGTGCCGAATCAAAGCGGCGACATGGTACCGATGTCGGCGCTGGCGCGGATCAGTTTCTCGTCAGGCCCCGAAACACTCGATCGCTACAACAATTATCAGGCGGTGAAGATCATGGGTAGCGCCGTTCCGGGCATCAGTTCCGGTCAGGCGCTCGCGATCGTTGACGAAATCGCTAAAAAGACGTTGCCGCCGGATTTCGGCTACGAATGGACCAGCGCATCGTTTCAGGAAAAGCGCTCGGGCGGCTCATCCGCGATTGCGCTGGGCCTCGCGGTGCTGATGGTATTTCTGATCCTGTCGGCACTGTACGAGAAATGGTCGCTGCCGTTTGCCGTGCTGATGGCGCTGCCGTTCGGCACTTTCGGCGCGTTGGCCGCGGTGTGGTTGCGCGGTCTGACCAACGATGTGTACTTCCAGATCGGACTGGTGACCCTGCTGGGTCTTGCGGCAAAGAATGCGATCTTGATCGTCGAATACGCGATGATGAAAAAGGAGGAAGGCTATTCGAGTGTGGCTGCAGCGCTTGAAGCGGCCCGCCTGCGCTTCCGCCCGATCCTGATGACTTCCCTCGCATTCATCCTCGGCGTGCTGCCGCTGGCGATTTCCTCGGGGGCGGGTGCCGGTGCGCGCCATGCGGTTGGCACCGGGGTGGTGGGCGGCATGCTTGCCGCGACTTTCCTCGCGGTGTTCTTCATTCCGCTGTTTTTCCACTGGGTGGCGGACCGGCGGCTGCAGGCGGATGCCGAAGAAATCGATGCACATCCACACAGCGCAGCTCGTCTACCAAGCGTCCATATTGCGTCGCATCACCCATCACAGCGTCCGGAAGACGCTGAGCCTTGAACGTCGACAACAGGCCAGAAAAAAGCCGGGGCATACCCCGGCTTTTTTGGAAGCGGCGATACTCAGGCTGTTTTTTCGTGGTGGTAACCGGTGACGGTGTCCACTTCGGACTTGGAGCCCAGGATCACCGGCACGCGCTGGTGCAGGCCTTCGGGGTTGAGGTCGAGGATGCGCTCGCGGCCGGTAGTGGCCGCGCCGCCGGCCTGTTCGACGATAAAGGCCATCGGGTTGGCTTCATATAGCAGACGTAGTTTGCCGGCTTTGGCGGGATCCTTGGTGTCCTTGGGGTACATGAAGATGCCGCCACGGGTGAGGATCCGGTGCACTTCGGCGACCATCGAGGCGACCCAGCGCATGTTGAAGTCCTTGCCGCGCGGACCGGTTTTGCCGGCCAGACATTCGTCGACATAGCGCTGCACCGGCTTTTCCCAGAAACGCATGTTGGACGCGTTGATCGCGAACTCCTTGGTTTCGGTGGGAATCTGCATGCCGGGGTGGGTCAGCACGAATTCGCCGACGTCACGGTCGAGCGTGAAGCCGTTGGTGCCGTGGCCGAAGGTCAGCACCAGCATGGTCGAGGAGCCGTAGATCGCATAGCCGGCACACACTTGCTTGGCGCCGGTTTGCAGGAAGTCTTCGGCCTTGGCAGCGCGGCCGGCGACCGGGGCTTTCAGGATCGAAAAGATGGTGCCGACCGAGATGTTCACGTCCACATTGCTCGATCCGTCGAGCGGATCAAACACCAGCAGGTATTTTCCGAGCGGATACTGGCCGGGGATGGAATAGACATCATCCATTTCTTCCGATGCCATGCCGGCCAGGTGGCCTGCCCACTCGTTGGAGCGGATCATGATGTCGTTGGTGATGACGTCGAGCTTTTTCTGCGTTTCGCCCTGCACGTTTTCGGAGTCGAGTGACCCCATCACGCCCAGCAGCGCGCCCTTGTTCACCACATTGGAAATGGCCTTGCAGGCAATGACGACGTCGTTGAGCAGTGAAGTGAAATCTCCGGTGGCGCCGGCGGTGCGGCGCTGTTCTTCAATAATGAATTGGGTAAGCGTGGTGCCGGTATGCATGGAGATACTCCGAAAAGATCAATAAATATAAGAATATCAGCATATTATACACAACTGCCGTCGCCAGACCTTGCTCTGGCGACGGCATAGGCTGCGGTGTCTCACTCGGTACCGATCAGCTGGTCGGAGCGGGTGAAGGTCCAGGTACGCGTAATAGACAAAATATCGGCTTTTTGCCGCATGTCGTCAGGAAAGGCCGCATAAGGCGCTGCAAGTTCAACAATCTTAACCGCGGCGGCGTCGAGTATTTTCGAGCCTGATGAGCGATCCACTTCGACCGCTTCGATGTGGCCATTGGAATAGATTGATACGGTGAGCCTGAGGCTGCCGTAGATGCCCTGGCGGCGTGCAGCTTCGGGATAGTTGACGTTGCCGACACGCTCGACCTTGGCAATCCAGTCTTCAACATAGCGTGCAAATACGTATTCCCTGACGTTGGCACCGATAAATGCACGCTTGGGGCGCTTTTGGTATTCGTCCCACTGCTGTGAAATGCGCGCCTGCATCTGCGCCATTTCACGCGCCTGCTGATTCAGTTGGCTGGTGTCGAGGGTGGGTTGGACCGGTGTTGGGGGTGTGGCCAGGGGCCGGTTTTGCAGCTGGCCTTTGGGCTGCAACTGACTCAGCAGGGCTTTGGCCTGCTGTTCCAGGTCAGCCAGACGCGCCTGCAAGGCGGCTTCCTCACTGCCGGCCTGCGATTTGCTGCTGGCGGGTAGCGGGCTCTTCAGCCGCCGGTTTTCGTCAGTATTGCCACCGCCTGCCAAATTCACCTGGGCCAGCGCATCGGGGCTGAGCGGCGACTCTGCGCTTTTGGCGTTAACCAGCACCACTTCCATCGGCAGGTTGGGATCCTCGAACAGGCGCGGATTGACCTGCATGAAATGAGTCGACAGCACCATGCCGTGCACCGCAGCTGACGCAAGCAAGGCCAGCGCCATGCGCATGCCTTGCTTGGAGGGTTCGGCGAGAGAGGGGGGTGGGGCTGAAACCATGGGAGTCAGAAGGGAGGGAGGCCTGATTTTACGAAACAGCTGCGCTGCTGTCAGCCGGTGTTTCCAGCGTTTCCAATAATTCAGCGTGAAAATTGATATCGAGCAGGTCGATACTGGAAATGGCTAGCCGCACCTTCGATCCCGATGCGACGCCCATCACCGACGGCGCACGCGTCACCATCGGCAGGCTGTCGAATCGCACCAGATCGTCGCGGATGACGCTGGCGGTCACTTCGGTGATGTTCTCTTGAATTAACCAGCGCAACATCCAGTAGCGTTCTAGCCGCCGTTGAAATTCGTTGTAGGCGTCGTAGGCCAGTTCGAATTCGCGCACCACTGAAAACAGCTGCTCGCTGCGCGGCGGATAGGCCGGGTCAGTTTGCTGTACCAGTGAAATCAGCTGGCGCTGGTTGACCAGATCGACATAACGCCGCAGCGGCGATGACGACCACGCGTACTGGTCAACGCCCAGGCCCACGTGCGGGTCAGGTGAGGTGGTCATGCGGGTCTTGCCGCCGGATTGCGCGCGATAAATACCGGGGATGCGGTTTTCCGCGAGCCAGCCACCCCAGTGCGCGTTGGCAAAGATCATGAACTCCGACACTACCTTGTCGATCGGGCTGCCGCGTTTGCGTGGCACGATGCTGACGCGCTCACCATCGACCTTGAAGTTGTAGTCGACGCGATCGACCGTGTCGGCCTTGCCGCGACCGGCTTCCAGCACGGCGGCGAAATCGTGCAGCCATTCGAGCTCGCGGCGGTAGGGATAGTCGGCGACGTCCGGGTTGCGCAGGGTATCGGCGTTGAATTCGACTTCGAGCAACTCGTGCCGCAGGTTGTCGGCGATATGCACCATTTCCAGCCGGGTTTCGGTGCCCAGCACGCGCAGATCGGACGCCACGTCGACGTAGAGCGACAGCGCCGGACAGTCATGGGTTTCGCCCAGCGTGTAATGGTGGATCAGCGCGTCCGGCAGCATGGTGATCTTGTTGCCGGGGAAATACACGGTCGACAGCCGCTCGCGCGCCACCTTGTCGAGTTCCGAGCCGGGCGCGATGCCGAGTGCGGGCGCGGCAATGTGGATGCCGACGCGGATGGTGCCGTCGTCCAGCCATTGTACCGACAAGGCATCGTCGATTTCGGTGGTGGCTTCGTCGTCCATGGAAAACGCACGTACCGTGCTGCTGGGCAGTTCAGGTGGATCGATCGGCTCGGTGACGTCGGCAAACCCGGTGCCGCGCGGAAAATGCTCCAGCTGAAAACTGGCTTGATGAAATTCAAGCGTTGAGGGAATCGCGCCGCAACGTTCAATCAACCTGAGCGGGGACAATCCGGTCGCAGAAGCTGCATCTTCCAGCGCCTTGAACTCCAGCGTGTTCTTGTCCGGCGCGATCAGAATGCGCGGGATCAGCGACACGTATTCTTCGGGCAGCCGGAACGCAGCCAATTCTTCGGCCAGCCGAGCCTGCCGTTCCGCCGCCAGCCGTTTCTTTTCCAGTCCTGCCTTGGCCGCCGCCAGGGTCTCGGCGGGTGCCGGGCGGTAGCGGCCCTTGCCCTTTTTATGGAAATAGATAGGTGAATTATGCAGCTTCTGCAGCAGCGCCACCGACTCTGCCGGTCGTGGCGCGTGGCCGTAGTATTCCTGCGTCAGCTGCTCGAAGCCGAATTCGTCCGTCCCCGCTGCTTCCCACAGGAAATCGGCATCGAGTTCAGCTGTCAGCGTCTCGGCTTCGGTCATCACCTCATTCGGTGCGGGCGCGGCAAAGCGCAACAAAATGTTGGCCGCCTTGATCTTGCTGCGCTTGCCCGATGCGGTTTCCACCTGCGCCGTGGCGTCGGTTTCGGACAGGATGGAACCGGCCTTGAAATGGCCGTCCTCTTCAAAAATCAGGTGCATGAAAAATCAGAAATCCAGAATGGTTTGGAAGTGACGCTCGAACCCGGCAAAGCCATGATCGCCGCCGGCTTCAATGATGTGCGTAGCCCCTGCATAGTAGGCTACCGCGTCACGGTAATCGAGTACCTCGT
>JBBQDI010000096.1:0-6141 GCA_038319505.1 Burkholderiales bacterium | reverse complement strand
TGCACGCGAATCACGATCCGGCTGGCATCGATGTAGTCAACAATGCCGCCACGATGCGCGGTGACGACTGTGCCGGAGTCAACCGCAGCAGTGCGCTCGATGCCGGTCCCCACGAATGACTTCTCCGGACGTAGGCAGGGCACAGCTTGACGCTGCATGTTGGAACCCATCAGCGCACGGTTGGCGTCGTCGTGCTCAAGGAACGGAATCAGCGATGCGGCCACTGACACAATCTGCGCCGGCGCCACGTCCATGAATTCGATACGATCCGGCGTCGACAGCGTAAATTCATTCTTGTAACGACACGACACCAGATCGTTCGTGAATTTATTCTTGGCATCCAACTCTGCGTTGGCCTGTGCAATCACGTACTTGCTCTCTTCGATGGCCGACAGGTATTCGATCTCGTCGGTCACCTTGTGGTTGATGACTTTCCGATAGGGCGTTTCGATGAAGCCATAGCCGTTGGTACGCGCAAACAAGGCCAACGAGTTGATCAGGCCGATGTTCGGACCTTCCGGTGTTTCAATCGGACATACCCGACCATAGTGAGTCGGGTGCACGTCACGCACCTCGAAACCGGCGCGTTCACGCGTCAGGCCGCCAGGTCCCAGTGCCGATACGCGGCGCTTGTGGGTAATCTCGGACAGCGGGTTGGTCTGGTCCATGAACTGCGACAACTGACTGGAGCCGAAGAACTCCTTGATCGCGGCCGATACCGGCTTGGCATTGATCAGGTCATGCGGCATCAGGTTGTCGGATTCGGCCTGGGACAGGCGTTCGCGCACCGCACGTTCAACCCGTACCAGTCCGGCGCGGAATTGATTTTCTGCCAGCTCACCCACGCTGCGGACACGACGGTTACCGAGGTGATCGATATCGTCAATTTCGCCACGACCATTGCGCAGCTCAACCAGAATCTTGATGACGGCGACGATGTCCTCGGTCGAAAGGGTACCGGTGCCCGTCAGTTCGTCGCGGCCAATGCGACGGTTGAATTTCATGCGGCCCACGGCAGACAGGTCATACCGGTCTTCGCTGAAAAACAGGTTGCCGAAAAGCGTATTCACTGCATCTTCAGTGGGCGGCTCGCCTGGCCGCATCATGCGGTAGATCCCGACCTTGGCGGTATATTCGTCGGCGGATTCGTCAGCACGAAGCGTTTGCGAAATGAATGCGCCGTGGTCAAGGTCGTTGGTATAAATGGTTTTGAAGCTGCCCACCTTGGCTGCGGCCAGCAGGACCAGAAGCTCATCGGTAATTTCATCGTTGGCGCGCGCCACCAGTTCACCGGTAGTGGTATCAACCACATCGTGCGACAGCACACGACCCACCACGAACTCGGCCGGCACTGCCCATTTCTTGACGCCCGCGGCGTCGAGCTCACGAATGTGCTTGGCGGTGATGCGCTTGTCCTTGCCAACGATGACGTGATCATCCTTGCCACAAATGTCGAAGCGGGCAATTTCGCCACGCAACCGCTCCGGCACCAGTTCGAACTGAACACCCTGGGTATTGATGTAGAAGGTGTCTGTACTGAAGAAGTCGTCCAGTATGCTGGTGGGCGTATAGCCCAGCGCTTTCAGCAGAACCGTGACCGGCATTTTGCGACGACGGTCGACCCGGAAAAACAGAATGTCCTTGGCGTCAAATTCAAAGTCGAGCCAGGAACCCCGGTAGGGGATCACGCGTGCCGAGAACAGCAGTTTGCCGGAGCTGTGCGTCTTGCCGCGGTCATGTTCGAAGAACACGCCAGGCGAACGATGCAGCTGCGACACGATCACGCGCTCGGTACCGTTGATGACAAATGAGCCGGTCGGCGTCATGAGCGGAATTTCACCCATGTAAACCTCCTGCTCCTTCACTTCCTTGATCGTCGGCTTGGACGCTTCCTTGTCCATGATCACCAACCGCACCTTGGCACGCAGCGGGGCACAATAGGTCAGGCCGCGCTGTTGGCATTCCTTGATATCGAACACCGGCTCGCCCAGCAAGTAGCTGACATATTCCAGGCGGGCGTTCTTGGAGTGGCTCTCGATCGGGAAAATCGAGGTGAACGCGGCTTGCAAGCCTTCATTCAGGCGCTCATCGCGTGAACGACCCTCCTGCAGAAAAGCACGATAGGACTCAAGCTGAGTCGCCAGAAGAAACGGCACCGGAAGGGTGTTGGTCCGGCTGGCAAAGCTCTTGCGCAGACGTTTTTTCTCGGTAAAGGTATAAGCCATGGGGTCTCCTTGACGATCAGGGGCAAGCGGGCGCGCGGGCTAAGGCCAGCGCTTTGTAAGGCACACGTAAAAAGCAAATGACCCGGAAGCCGATTCCGGGTTCCGGGTATTTGCTGCTTGCGTCTGCTGCGGGTTGCCCCGCAACACACCACAAAAACAAATGTGGCGAAATAAATGTGTCCTCAGAATGAGGGGATGCGCTTGCGCACACCGCCCTGAACTCTGTTGACTTACTTGACTTCGACTGCAGCGCCAGCTTCTTCCAACTGCTTTTTCAGCGCGTCGGCATCAGCCTTGGTCACGCCTTCTTTAACAGCCTTGGGTGCGCCATCAACCAGATCCTTGGCTTCTTTCAGGCCCAGACCGGTAGCAGCACGCACCACTTTAATGACTTCCACTTTCTTTTCGCCACACGAATTCAGCATCACGGTGAACTCGGTCTGCTCTTCAGCAGCAGCAGCGCCGCCCGCAGCGGGGGCAGCTACGGCAACCGCAGCAGCAGCAGCAGAAACGCCAAATTTTTCTTCCATTTCCTTGATCAGTTCGGACAGATCCAGAACGGTCATGCCAGCGATAGCGTCAAGAATTTCAGCCTTAGAAACAGCCATGTGTATTACTCCTGTCAATTGTGCTTCAGATTAAAAACATTACGTCGTATGGGTTGTCGACAGGCCGCTTAAGCAGCCTGTTTATCGCGCACAGCAGCCAGCCCGCGAACGAACTTGGTCGGCACTTCGTTAAGTGTGCGAACAAATTGCGTAATCGGGGCCTGCATTGTGCCCAAGAGCTTGGACAGCAGTTCATCACGGCTGGGCATGCTGGCCAGATTCCCCACGTCCTTGGCGGACATGATGAAATTGGGCATGGCACCAGCCTTGACGACGAACTTGTCGTTGGTCTTGGCAAACTCGTGCATCACTTTGGCGGCGGCCACCGGGTCTTTGGACATGCCATAGGCAAGCGGACCGATCAACTGGTCGGTCAGGCCTGCAAACGGCGTATCCGCAAACGCACGGCGTACCAGCGTGTTTTTCAACACGCGCAAATAGACCCCTTCCTTGCGGGCTTGCGCACGCAGCTTGGTCATGTTTTCCACCGTGATGCCACGGTACTCAGCTACGACAACCGTCTGGGCAGATGCAACTTGCGCAGCAACCTCAGCAACGACGGCTTTCTTTTCTTCAAGATTCAGACTCAAGGTCTTACCTCCTTCTCAGTTACGAAGCGTTGCCCGCTTGTGTCCACGGGGCGCTTCGGCTGGCGACCATGACAGGAAAATCCTGCTGGGGAACGCCATCTGCGTAGGTTCGGCCTGATACAAACAGAGGACAGAAAAGCTCCATCACCCATTTGCCACCCGGACCGAATTAAATCCTTGCGGATGCCTACGGTCTTTGACAACCCGTCAACCAAACGTCTGGCTGACGGCCCAAAGTTCGTTTGAGCACGCTAAGGTGCCCATCATTCTTTATGCGTTGACGCTAGCCTGGTCAACACGCACCCCCGCGCCCATGGTGCTGGACACAGACAGACGCTTGAAATAGATACCCTTGGCACTGGCCGGCTTGGCGCGCTGAAGCGCATCCAGCAACGCGACCAGGTTTTCCTTCAGGTCTTCAACCGCAAATGAGGCACGGCCGATCGTGCAATGCACAATCCCGCCCTTGTCAGTACGGTACTGAACCTGTCCAGCCTTGGCATTTTTGACTGCAGTCGTCACATCAGCCGAAACCGTACCCACTTTCGGGTTCGGCATCAGGCCGCGCGGACCCAGAATCTGGCCGAGTTGACCGACTACGCGCATGGCGTCGGGCGTGGCAATCACCACGTCAAAATCCATTTTGCCGGCCTTGATTTCGGCAGCAAGGTCATCAAAGCCAACGATGTCAGCTCCGGCATCCTTTGCCTTTTGCACGTTTTCGCCCTGAGCGAACACAGCTACACGCACCGCCTTGCCAATGCCTTTCGGCAATACCACGGCACCTCGAACCATCTGGTCCGATTTGCGTGCATCAACGCCGAGATTCACTGCGATGTCGATCGACTCGTCAAATTTGGCTGTAGCCGTTTCCTTGACCAACTGCAGCGCATCAGCCACTGGATAATTGCGGTTAAAGTCAATCTTCTCTTTGATCGCGCGCATGCGCTTGGATGCGTTAGCCATCTCAGATGCCCTCCACGATAATGCCCATGGAACGGGCCGTACCAGCAATAGTGCGGACTGCAGCGTCCATGTCAGACGCCGTCAGGTCAGGTTCTTTGGCCTTGGCGATCTCTTCCAGCTGGGCCCGGGTAATGGTGCCAACCTTATCGAGGTTCGGCTTGGCACTGCCCTTGACCAGACTGATGGCTTTCTTGATCAACACCGTAGCGGGCGGCGTCTTCATGATGAAGGTGAAGCTCTTGTCCGCGAATGCAGTGATCACCACAGGAATCGGCAGACCGGGCTCCATGCCCTGCGTCTTGGCGTTGAACGCCTTGCAGAATTCCATGATATTAAGGCCGCGCTGACCGAGCGCTGGACCAATGGGGGGCGACGGGTTTGCTTTTCCCGCCGGCACTTGCAGCTTGATATAGCCGACTATCTTCTTTGCCATGATGACTCCTAATAAGTGAGTACCAGCGCGCTTTGGGTTGCCCTACTCGCGCTCCTCTCCGGTGAACCGGATACAACTTCCAGCCTGAAGCCGGACCAATCTTTACCAACCGGATTTCAGTCCGGTTTAGCTTTTTTCGACCTGACCAAAACCCAATTCAACTGGTGTCGCCCGGCCGAAAATCATGACCGACACGCGCAATTTGCTCTTGTCGTAATTCACTTCTTCTACATTACCGTTGAAGTCGGTGAATGGGCCATCAATAACCCGCACCAGCTCACCCACCTCGAACAGCACCTTGGGCCGGGGTTTTTCAACCCCTTCGCGCATCTGATCGAGAATGGCCTGCACTTCCTTTTCCGTAATAGGAGCCGGCTTGGTTGCCGTTCCACCCACGAATCCGGTGACCTTGGGCGTACTCTTCACCAAGTGCCACGTGTCGTCATCCATTTCCATCTGCACCAGCACATAGCCCGGAAAGAACTTGCGTTCAGCGGTTTTTTTCTGCCCCGCCTTCATTTCAACCACTTCTTCCACCGGCACCATGATTTCGCCAAAGCGATCTTTCATCCCGGCGCGCTCAATACGCTCAGCCAGATTGCGCGCAACGCTTTTCTCGAAGCCGGAGTAGGCATGAACCACGTACCACCGCATACTCAACCTCCCTGTCCCATGGCCAGTGTCACCAGCCAGGTCAAAATACTGTCCACCGCCCACAGAAAGAGCGCCATCACGAGCACAAAGGCCATGACCACACCCGTCATCTGAATCGTCTCCTTGCGCGTGGGCCAGACAACTTTTTTCGCTTCGTCACGCGCATCAAGCGCAAAACCGAAAAACTGCTTGCCCGGAGCCGACATGCCAGCAACCACGCCCGCCAGCACAACGCCTGCGATCACCGATACCACCCGAACCACGGCAGGCGCATCCGAAAAATAGTAATAGCCGGCCACCCCTGCGATGACCAGCAATGTCGCTACCAGCAGCTTGATTTTGTCAGCCATGAATGCTGTGCGCCTTACGGCTTATCCTGTGGCAGGCCAAGAGGGTCTCGAACCCCCAACCTTCGGTTTTGGAGACCGACGCTCTACCAATTGAGCTATTGGCCTGTATTCTCAAAGGCCGGGGTTCAGCGCTCATCCCGCAACGCCAAAACCCGCCTCTCACAAACTACCTGTTTACTCTTCGATCTTGGCTACGACGCCAGCACCAACGGTGCGGCCGCCTTCGCGGATGGCAAAACGCAGACCTTCGTCCATCGCAATAGGCTGAATCAGCGAGACATTGATGCTGACGTTGTCGCCTGGCATCACCATCTC
>JBBQDI010000095.1:0-6177 GCA_038319505.1 Burkholderiales bacterium | reverse complement strand
CAACTCGACGGTTTTTGAAGCGACCCGCTTCCGTATCATTGTCGGCAACCGGCTGGGATTCACCGTAGCCTTTGGCCGTCAGGCGATCCGCAGCAACACCTTTGCTAACCAGATAGTCACGTACAGCTGCGGCGCGGCGCTCTGACAGGTTCATGTTGTAGCTGTCACTGCTCTTGCTGTCAGTGTGACCCGCAACTTCCACTTTGACATTGCCCCAGTCTTTCAACGTGACGGCAGCCTGATCGAGGACGGCAAAATCTTCCTGGCGCAGGGTGGCTTGGTCGTTATCGAAATTCACGCCTTCCAACACCATATTCCTCGGCGCAGGTGCGGGCTCAGACGCTGCCGCGAGCGGGCAACCATCAGCCGTCCTGGCAAATACGGTGGGGCACTTGTCCACGCCATCAACAATACCGTCGCCATCGCTATCCAGTTCGCACCCCTCAGCATTGACCTTGCGGCCAGCCGGTGTGTTTGGACACTTGTCCTTGCTATCGATTACGCCATCGCCATCGCTATCGGCAGGCTTGGGTTCCTTGCAGGGCGCGCTGAAAAGTTGCTGGCCCGGACAGCCGATCGTTCTGTTGAGCTCATAACCGGTTGTTTTTCCTGTCGGGCTGGCTTTGTTGCTGGGATCGTAATAAACCCCATCTGCTGCATGAGCCATGACTGCTCCGGCAGAAAGCAGGGTTGCGCCGATGACGCTGAAAAAAAATGGGGTTGCTCGCATGTTTAATCTCCTTGAATGAAGCTTTGAAATATGGGGGGCTGAGGGAAGGGCAGGTTTGCGCCGCGGATCGTCAGCTCAAAAGGGATTGGACTGAAACCGGTGACGCTGATGGTTACGCTCATGAAACTCGGCCCCGCCTCCCGAATTACTTATCGCCTATACATATTAATTGTAATTAATAAGGAGATTCACGCTATTCCCGGTTGATCAGCTCAATTTCACATTTATTTACGTTACTTCACCCGATTCAGGGGTCGCCACGAAGCCGCCAACTTCGAAGCCCGGGCGTGCCAGGACGACACAATCCAAACATCAACGGCCACACAATTTTGAGCATTGAATCAAACCATGTAATACGAAATAGCCTCTTCTTTTTCTGCCCGATTAATTTCCTTAAGCCCAACAATTGGCACTCGCCTGTTCGCAAAAAAAAAAAAGCAACCATAAAGGTTGCCTTTTGATAAAAAATCACTGGGCTCTCAAGTCAGCTTGCGCAGCTTGTTGATAGCGGCCAGTTGCGCCACGGCCTGGGCCAGCTCAACCTGAGCCTGCGCATAATCCATGGTAGCGGCCCTGTCTTTCATCGCTTCTTCAGCGGTACGCTTGGCTTCGAGCGCTTTGGCTTCGTCAAGGTCGGCACCACGAATGGCCGAGTCGGACAGGATGGTGATGGTGTTTGGCTGCACTTCGAGTATGCCACCCGATACGTAGACCAGCTCTTCTTCAGTCTGGTTGGGCACCTTGATCCGCACCGAACCGGGTTTAAGCGTGGTCAGTAGCGGGGTATGCCGCGGGTAGATCCCGAGTTCGCCGCGCATGCCCGGGGCAATCACCACTTCGGCAAGGCCGGAGTAGAGTGATTTTTCTGCGCTAACGATATCAACGTGTATGGTCATTGCCATGGTGTAACCTCGTTTGGGCCGTGGGCCGGGTCATGCTGAGGTGAAACCTCAAGCCTTGATCCCGTGTCCGGCCCTTTACTGAATGGTCTTCGCTTTTTCGACGGCTTCTTCGATGCCACCAACCATGTAGAAGGCCTGCTCGGGCAGGTGGTCATATTCACCGTCTACAATCGCCTTGAAGCCGGCAATGGTTTCTTTCAGGGTGACGTATTTACCCGGTGCACCGGTAAACACTTCAGCCACGAAGAAGGGCTGCGACAGGAAGCGCTGGATTTTACGTGCACGCGTCACGGCCAGTTTGTCTTCAGGCGACAGCTCGTCCATGCCCAGAATCGCGATGATGTCGCGCAATTCCTTGTATTTCTGCAAGGTTCCCTGCACCGCACGCGCCACGCTATAGTGCTCCTCGCCCACCACTTGCGGGTCGAGAATGCGCGAGGTCGAATCGAGTGGATCCACCGCTGGATAAATGCCCAGTTCGGCAACCTGACGCGAGAGCACCAGCGTTGCATCGAGGTGGGCGAATGTGGTGGCGGGCGACGGGTCGGTCAAGTCATCCGCCGGCACGTACACCGCCTGGAACGAGGTGATCGAGCCGGTACGCGTCGAAGTGATGCGCTCCTGCAGGCGACCCATTTCGTCGGCCAGGGTAGGCTGGTAGCCCACCGCAGACGGCATCCGGCCCAGCAGCGCGGACACTTCGGTGCCGGCCAGGGTGTAGCGGTAAATGTTGTCAACGAACAGCAGCACGTCGCGGCCTTCGTCACGGAAGTATTCAGCCATGGTCAGGCCGGTCAGCGCGACGCGCAGCCGGTTGCCGGGGGGCTCGTTCATCTGGCCGTAAACCAGTGCAACCTTGTCCAGCACGCCGCCTTCTTTCATCTCGTGATAGAAGTCGTTGCCTTCACGGGTCCGTTCGCCCACGCCTGCGAACACCGAGAAACCCGAGTGCGCCACCGCGATGTTGCGAATCAGCTCCATCAGGGTCACTGTCTTGCCGACGCCGGCGCCGCCGAACAAGCCGACTTTGCCGCCCTTGGCGATCGGCATGATCAGGTCGATCACCTTGATGCCGGTTTCAAGAATCTCGACTGCGGTGGCCTGGTCGGCGTATGCCGGCGGCTTGCGGTGGATCGGCATGAGTTTGTCGGCGTTAACCGGGCCCATTTCATCAATCGGCGTGCCCAGCACGTTCATGATGCGGCCGAGGGTGGCCTGACCCACCGGAACCAGGATCGGGTTGCCGGTTGCGAGGACTTCCATGCCGCGGCGCAAGCCGTCGGTGGAGCCCATTGCAATGGCACGCACCACGCCGTCGCCCAGCTGCTGCTGGACTTCGAGGGTCAGTTCGGGCGTCTGCATTTTCAGCGCTTCGAAGATCCCGGGCATGGCATCACGTGAAAATTCCACGTCCACCACAGCGCCAATGATCTGAACAATTTTTCCGTTGCTCATGCTTGTTTCCTAAGAAGATTAAATTCTGTAGCTGCTTGATTCATAGCTTTGGGCACGTTCAAACCGCCGCTGCGCCTGCCACGATCTCTGACAGTTCCTTGGTAATCGCAGCTTGCCGGGTTTTGTTGTAAACCAGCTTCAATTCACCGATCACGTCTTTGGCGTTATCGGACGCGGCTTTCATTGCAACCATGCGGGCCGACTGCTCGCAGGCGATGTTCTCTGCCACGCCCTGATACACCAGCGATTCGATATAGCGCATCAGCATGCCATCCACCACCGGCTTGGCATCGGGTTCGTAAATATAGTCCCAATGCGTTTTCAGGCTGGCTTCGTCAGCATCTTCCTGCCGGGTCAGCGGCAGCAGCTGAGTCATCGTCGGCTCCTGCTTCATTGTGTTCACAAAGCGGTTGTAGCTGATGTACAGCGCGTCGATCTTGCCTGCCAGATAAGCATCCAGCATGACTTTGACCGGCCCGATCAGCTTGTCCAGGTGAGGCGTGTCGCCCAAACCAGTCAGCTGCGATGCCACGTTCGCGCCCAGTCGCTGCATAAAGCCCAAACCCTTGTTGCCGATAGTGGTGACATCAATGTCCACGCCCGCAGCGTCCCACTGCTTCATCTGGCTCACCACCATGCGGAACACGTTGGTGTTAAGGCCCCCGCACAACCCCTTGTCGGAGGTCACCACAATCAGGCCCACGCGTTTGATATTCTCACGCACCATTACGAACGGATGTTTGTATTCCGTGTGCGCATAGGCCAAGTGGGTCGCCACGCGGGCGATTTTCTCGGCGTACGGGCGCGCGGCCTTCATGCGTTCTTGCGCCTTGCGCATTTTGGACGCCGCAACCATTTCCATGGCCTTGGTGATCTTGCGCGTGTTTTCAACGCTCTTGATCTTGGTCCGTATTTCTTTTCCGGCTGCCATCCTTACTCCTTAAACCCGCGGCTGCTAATCAACGCGGTCTTTTAATAGACGCCGGTTTTCTTGAACTCTTCAACCGCGGCGGTGAGCGCCTTTTCATTGGCCTCATCCAGCTTGCCCGTGGTTTCGATGGCATCCATGACGCTGCCGTGCTTGGACTTCATGAACGCCATCAGCGCGGACTCAAACGGCAGTATCTTGATGATTTCGATATCGTCCATGTAGCCCTTGTTGACGGCAAACAGGGTCAACGCCATTTGCGAAACCGACATCGGCGAGTATTGCGCCTGCTTCATCAGCTCGGTGACGCGACGACCCCGCTCGAGCTGCTTGCGGGTGGCTTCGTCGAGGTCCGATGCGAACTGGGCGAAGGCCGCGAGTTCGCGATACTGTGCCAGCGCCAGACGCGTACCGCCGCCGAGGTTTTTAATGACCTTGGTTTGCGCGGCTCCACCGACGCGCGACACCGACAAACCGGCGTTGATCGCGGGACGGATACCGGCGTTGAACAAGTCGGTTTCCAGGAAAATCTGGCCGTCGGTAATCGAAATCACGTTGGTCGGCACGAAAGCAGACACGTCGCCGGCTTGCGTTTCGATGATCGGCAGCGCGGTCAGCGAACCGGTCTTGCCTTTGACTGCGCCATTGGTAATCTTTTCCACGTATTCCGCGTTGACACGTGCAGCGCGCTCGAGCAGACGCGAGTGCAGGTAGAACACGTCGCCAGGGTAGGCTTCGCGGCCCGGCGGACGGCGCAGCAGCAGCGACACTTGGCGATACGCCCAGGCCTGCTTGGTCAGATCGTCATACACGATCAGCGCATCTTCACCGAGGTCACGGAAATATTCGCCCATGGTGCAGCCGGAGTACGGTGCAATGTACTGCATCGCGGCGGCGTCGGCAGCAGTGGCGGCAACGACGATGGTGTGATCCATCGCACCGTGCTCTTCCAATTTGCGTACAACGTTGGCCACCGAAGAAGCCTTCTGGCCAATCGCGACGTAAATACACTTCACCCCGGTGCCCTTCTGGTTGATGATGGCGTCGATCGCAACCGCGGTCTTGCCGGTCTGGCGGTCGCCAATGATCAGTTCGCGCTGGCCCCGGCCAACCGGCACCATGGCATCGATCGACTTGAGGCCGGTCTGCACCGGCTGGTCAACCGATTTACGCTCGATCACGCCGGGCGCTATGCGCTCAATCGGCATGGTCTTGTCCGCGACTATGGGGCCCTTGGCGTCGATCGGCTGACCCAGCGAGTTCACCACGCGGCCGAGCAGGCCACGGCCAACCGGCACTTCCAGAATGCGGCCGGTGCACTTGGCCACGTCGCCTTCCTTGATATGCTCGTAGTCGCCCAGGATCACGGCGCCGACCGAGTCACGCTCGAGGTTCAACGCCACGCCAAAGGTGTTGCCCGGCATTTCGATCATTTCACCCGACATCACGTCGGACAACCCATGAATGCGGACAATACCGTCGGTGACGGACACGATCGTTCCCTGGGTGCGCATTTCGCTTGCAACACCGAAGTTTTCGATCTTGGCTTTAATCAGTTCGCTGATTTCGCTTGGATTCAATTGCATTGTGTGTTCTCCGAACCGTGAGGCTCCGATAAATATGAGTACTAAATTAGCCTAAGCCGCGTTATCCCGCCGCCTTAACCCTGTAGGGCAAAAGACATGCGCTGCAAACGCCCTTTCACCGAGCCGTCTATCACCTGGTCGCCTATCGCAATCACCGCACCGCCAATCAACTCGGCATCGACCGCAACCTGGACCGTCACCGCACGCTTGAAGCGGGCTTTCAGTCCAGCCACCAGTTCGTCGATCTGTGTTTGGGTCAGTTCCTGGGCGCTGGTAATCGTTGCCTCAACCGTGCTTTCAGCGTTGGCCTTCAGTGTTTCGAACTGCACGCTGATCTCCGGCAACACCGTCAAGCGGCCGTTTTCGGCCAATACCTTGACGAAGTTGGCACCGCGTTCGCCCAGGCCTGCGCCGGCTACATCGATAATCAGACCAGCCACGCGATCGCCCGACACCGCAGGGTCCGCAATCAGACGGGCTGCCTGGACATCCGAGACTATCGCTGCCAGCGTTGCGATGCGTGACGACCAGCCCGCCAGGTCGTTTTCACCCTGCGCCAGGCGGAAAACCGCCTCG
>JBBQDI010000094.1:0-6197 GCA_038319505.1 Burkholderiales bacterium | reverse complement strand
TGCCGATGCGAAAGTCTTAAGAATTCATGAGGAAGCACGCATATGGCTTTCTGCTCTGTTTGGAGCTCATATGCACAGCGGTGTGATTCAACCAACGGCCAGAAAAAATGCCTAATTCCTCCATCGAAAGCTGGAGGTCCGAAAAGGCCGAACTGCGGCCTGATGTGGTTGCGAGCGGATCGTCTCAATGTGGTCGATTAACGTTAAATGGGCTTGCGATCCCGAGCGGCCGCTTGACCTCTCAATGCGGCCGTCAAAGCAGAGCCCGATTGCTCACCAATACCAAAGCCATGGCTTGGGCCGTTGAAGTTAGCCCGGGTTTCAACAGCCGATTCTGTCTCTCCGTTTACTTGCAGGCGCCCAGTCGCTTGCCACTCATCTTCTGGCTGAATTCGCTCATGCCTTGCATCGCAGGGACGAAGCGCCCATTCATCAGCATGTCGTAGCCGGTGGCGTGGCTGGTGCCGCTGGCGTGCCCGGCCATCATGCCCTTTCCACCTTCCATGGCGCAGTTGAAGTCATAGCTGATCGTGCTGCCGCTTTGCCTCAGGTTCGTGATCTTGCAGTCCTTGCTGTTTCTGCTGCTGGCGTAGGCATTGCCGCTGGTCACGTCCTCGGGGGTGATGCAGTGCCGGAACGTCATCACCGGCATTTGCATGGGCATGCCTTTCATCACCATTTGCATCGAAATATCGTACAGGCCGGGTTGCATGATGGGCGCCGCTGCGGCGGCGGGCAGGGCGGTCAAACTGAGCAGGGCAGCAGTGAGCAAGATACGCATGGTGGACTCCTGAGCATGGAAAGGAGTCAAAGTGTTGCACAGTCCGGGCAAGGAAAACAGTGATTGATGATGTCAATCATAACGATCAAGACTATCCGTTGGATCAATGATGCGATCATCCCTAACATGGGTCCTGTCTTGATGACATTGCACATGAACCCGACAGGAGCCGACCATGCAGAACACGAAGTCCCCTACCATTCAGAACCTTGAAGCCGCCTTTGCCGGCGAGTCGATGGCCCATATCAAATACCTGTGGTTTGCACGCCAGTGTCGCCAAGCCGGCGACGAGGCCACCGCCAAGGTGTTCGAAGACACCGCCGCGCAGGAAATCCTGCACGCCTTTGGCCATGCAGAATTGTTGTTCGCCGATGAGTCGATGACGCCGACCAAGTGTCTGCAATACTCGATCGAGGGCGAAACCTACGAATACACCGAGATGTATCCCAAGTTTCGCCACGAGGCGGTACAGGAAGGGCATGACGCCGCGGTCGCCGAGATCGATGAGCAGATCACCGAATCAAAAGAGCATGCCGAGATGTTCAGGGGAGTACTGGAAAAAGCCGCCAAGCGCTTTGCCGCGCTGGCCAAAGTGGAAGAGAAGCACGCCAGGCACTACCAGGCACAACAAGACGCAATTTCTGCCTGAGCGAATGACCGATTGATTGACTACCCGAAAGGAAACACCATGAAAGTTTGGCAATGTATTGTTTGCGGATATGTTTACGACGAATCCAAAGGTGACCCGGAACACGGCATCGTCCCCAACACCCGCTGGGAAGATGTGCCGGAAGGCTGGGAATGCCCGGACTGCGGCGTGTCGAAAGCGGATTTCGAGATGACGGAAATTACCGCGGCCTGATTATTTTTAATCCACAGGCAGCGCGCCCAGAGCATGCTGCCCATCGAGGGAAATTTCATGAACCCCATCGTCATCGTTGGCTCCGGGCTGGCCGGCTACACGCTGCTGAAGGAATTCCGCAAGCGCGACATCTCTACACCGGTCACGCTTGTCACCGCGGACGGCGGTGCGTTTTATTCCAAGCCCAACCTGTCGAATGCGTTGGCTGCCGGCAAAACGGCGGAGGCCCTGGCGAGTGCCAGCGCGGACAAACTGGCAACCGATTTGAACGCGACGATACTGGTGCACACCAAGGTCAACGCGATCAACACGACTGCGCAGCATGTCGTGATTGAAGCGGGCGAGTTGGACTACAGCAAACTGATTCTCGCTCTGGGCGCCGACCCGATTCCGCACGGGTTGAGCGGAGACGGCGCGGCGGGTGTGCTGGCGGTGAACGACCTGGACGATTACGCAGTTTTCCGCAACACCATCGATGGCAACAAGCGCGTCACCGTGCTCGGCGGCGGCCTGATCGGCTGTGAGTTCGCCAACGATCTGGTGCATGCAGGCTACGCCGTCGACGTGGTGCATTTGGGCGCCTGGCCGCTGGAACGCCTGCTGCCGATCGAGGCGGGTCAGCGCTTGGCCGACAGTCTCGCCGCGCAGGGCATCAACTGGCATTTTGGGCACACCGCCAAACGCGTCGAGTCGGTCATCGGGGGATATCAGGTTGAACTGGATAACGGCGAGACGATTGCTGCCGATGTCGTGTTGTCGGCAATCGGTTTGCTGCCGCGCATCCATCTGGCACAGGCGGCGGGCATTCCGGTGGGGCGCGGCATCCAGACCAATGCCTTGCTTGAGACGGGTGCGCCAAATGTGTATGCAATGGGCGACTGCGCCGAAGTCGACGGGCGCAACCTGCCGTATGTGATGCCGCTGATGGTGCAGGCACGTGCGCTGGCTGCCACGCTGGCGGGTGAACCGACTCCGGTCATTTACCCGGCGATGCCGGTCATGATCAAAACCCCCGCGCATCCGGTGGCCGTGTTGCCGCCCAAAATGGGCGCGGCAGGCGGCTGGCAAGTGGAATGCACTGACACCGGCGTGTGCGCGCTGCATGTGGACGACAACGGCATCCTGCAGGGTTTTGCGCTCACCGGCAGCGAAATCAGTCGCCGTGCTGCACTGGTGAAAGACATGACGCCCAGAGTTTTGCCCGTTGCGGGTTAGCCGGGGCTATTCGCGATCGAGGGTTGCAGCGCGTCGATCAGCGGGCACTTCACCTTGCCGCGGCTGGCCTCGCAGCGGCCAACCAGCTGCGCCAGCGCCGTCTCGATCCGCTGCAAATCGACCAGCCGCTCGCGCACCACTTCCAGCTTGTGCTCGGCAATCGCACGGGCTTGCGAACAGTGCAAGCCATCATCCAGTTCCAGTAACTGCGCGATTTCGTCGAGGGTGAACCCGATGCGCTGCGCCGCCTTGATGAACTGCACGCGCGCCACATCGGTTTGGTCATAACGTCGAATCCCGCCCAGCGGCTTGGGCGGCTCGGTCAAAAGCCCGCGACGCTGGTAAAAGCGGATGGTCTCGACATTGACGCCGGCCTCGCGCGCCAACCTTGAAATTGTCAGTGCCTGCATCTTGACTCCGTAGTGGGGTACGGACTTTATCCTACGTCCAACGAGATATTCAGGCTAGATCCATGGAAATGAAACCCGCCCTCTGGGCAAGCACGTTCGCCGCAATCGGCGCGTCATTGTGTTGCGTGGCGCCGCTGGTGCTTGTCACGCTTGGTCTGGGCGGCGCATGGCTATCTTCGCTGACCCAGCTCGAACCCTTTCGCCCCATTTTCGTTGTGCTCACGCTGGGCTTGCTGACGGTTGCCTGGCTCAAACTTTATCGCCAACCCGCAGTGTGCGAGCCGGGCAAGGCCTGCGCGAATAGTGCGGTGCAGCGTCGGCAGCGTTTTATTTTCTGGAGCGTGGCTGCGCTGTTGCTGCTTCTGCTCACTTTCCCCTGGTATGCATCACGGTTCTATTAAGGAGGCTTTATGAATCAATCAATCTGGTTTGCGGTTGTGTTGGTCGCGTTATCCACCCCCGTACTCGCGGCGCAGAAGACCGTCACCCTGGGTGTGCCCGGCATGACCTGCGGGGCGTGTCCGATTACAGTGAAAAAAGCGCTGACCCGGGTCGACGGCGTGATTCTGGCGAAAGTCGATTACGACAAAAAACAGGCCGTGGTGACGTTCGACGATGCCAAGGCGAACGTCGATCAACTTACACACGCAACTGCTGATGCGGGATACCCGTCGTCAATCAAGGAGGGTACCCAGTGAGTGAGGTGATTCTGGAATCCACGCTGACCTGTCCCCTGTGTGGGCACGTCAAAACCGAGACCATGCCCACCGACGCGTGCCAGTGGTATTACGAGTGCGAGTCATGCGAAACGGTGCTGATGCCGCTGCCGGGGGACTGCTGTGTGTTCTGTTCGTATGGCTCGGTGCCGTGTCCGCCTGTACAGGCAAGCGGCAAACAAGCCGGCTGTTGCCCGGCTTAAGGCGCGCTGTTCGACAGTTCTTGCGCGGTTTCGACCGGTAGTCCGTGCGCAATCCAGCCCGGTCCGGCACTGCTCCCGAGCATGCCTTCCTTGATGTTGTAGACATGGGTAAAGCCTGCGGAGTGGAGCGTCTGTTGGGCATTCTCCGACCGGTTGCCTGCCTGGCTGATGAGTCCGATCGGTACGTGCATGTTTCCGTTCAGCTTGTCGATGGTCTGCTGGACAAATCCATCCGCACCTTGCGTGCTGGTCATGTCTATGTGTATTGCGCCTTGGGCAATACCCGTGTCACGCCATTCGTCAGGCCGTTGAACGTCAATCAACGTGAGATTGCCGGACTGGGCCATGGCGTAAGCGTCGGGCGCGGTCAGTGTTGAATCAATGCTTGTAGAGCACGCATTCATCGCAAGGATCAATGCAGCAACAAGCGCGACCGGCAGTCGTGACACCGACATGGTGGCTCCGCAGAAAAATGGGTAGACGTAGTGTATCCGTGAAAACCCGTGTTGCGTTGCGTAGCGAGGGCAAACGCAATCGCATAGCCAGCGTCGCTGACTTGCGCGAGAATGCGGCATGGATATCTTCCGCATTTTTCACCTGCAATGCGCACGGCGCCTGCCCGCGCTGCCCGACACTCACCCTTGTTCACGTCTGCACGGCCATTCGTTTCAGGTCGAACTCACCGTCAGTGGCGATATCGATCCCGCGCTGGGCTGGGTACTCGACTTCGCCGATATCGAGGCCGCCTGGCAGCCCATCCATGCTGCGCTCGATCACCGCAACCTGAACGACATCGTGGGCCTGGACAATCCCACCAGCGAGAATCTGGCCGTGTGGCTGTGGCAGCAACTCAAGTCGACGCTGCCTGGATTGTCTCAAATAAAAGTGATGGAAACGCACGACTCGGGCTGCATCTATACCGGGCCTGCTTAAGCGTTTCAGGACGAATGGGGCACATGAATCCATGCGCCTTTATCGAAAGCGGTGAACCTCGCAAGCCTTCATTTCCACTCGGATTACAAATAGCGCTTGTAATATTCTAATAATCGTTAGAATATACGCTATATGGACAAGCGAAAAACCAAAGACCTTCTCTACGAAGAAGTGGCCCGCATCGGCAAGGCAGTATCCAGCCCCAAGCGGCTGGAGTTGCTGGAGATTCTGGCGCAGGGAGAAAAGACCGTGGAAGCCCTGGCGGTTGAGGCCAGCATCGACATCAAGCTGGCGAGCGCGCACCTCAAGGTGTTAAAGGCGGCGCGGCTGGTGGTGGCAGAGCGCGATGGGCGTTTTATCGCCTATCGCCTGTCGGGTGAAGACGTGAGTGCGCTGTGGGTCAACCTGCGCACGGTGGCCGAAGAACACCTGGTCGAGCTCAAAGTGGCGATGGACGGCATTTTCTCCGCGCCGGAAAAGCTCGATGCCGAAACGCGGCGCTCGCTCATAAGCAAGGCGCGACGCGGCGACGTGGTGGTGATCGACGTGCGCCCGTCCGCCGAATACGCAAACGGCCATCTGCCATTTGCGCGCTCGATGCCGCTCGGTGAAATCCGCCAGCGCATCAAGGAGCTGCCAACCGACAAGGACATCGTTGCTTACTGCCGTGGGCCATTCTGCATGATGTCGGCTGAAGCCGTGGCGTTTCTGAAGGAACACGGATACCGCGCGCGCAAGATTGCAGACGGCACGCCTGAATGGCAGGCAGCAGACTTGCCGCTGGCATGACTTTCAAGTGTGCCAATCAGAATTGATTAACACCTATATACCAAGGAGATTCCCATGTTCTTCCGTCAACTTCTGACTAGGGATGCCACCCTGTCGTACTTCTTTGGCTGCGGTTCCTGCCATGTTGGCGTAGCCGTCGATCCGGTGCTCGGTGACGAGGACTGGTTCATCAACGAAGCAGCCAAACAGGATGTGATAATCACTCACATCATCGATACCCATGTGCATGCCGACCACTTTTCTGGCGGACGTGTTCTGGCTGAAAAAACCGGCGCGCTGTATTGCCTG
>JBBQDI010000093.1:0-6222 GCA_038319505.1 Burkholderiales bacterium | reverse complement strand
GAGCACGTCCTTGCCCTGCGCGATACGCGGACCCCATTCGTCTTTATTGCCGGGTATCGGCGCACCGGCTGCCCCTACTGCATGGCACAGCGCGCAGGTCTTGTTAAAGACGCTATGCCCGTGCTCATTGTCAGCCATGGCCGGTGCTGCTTCGGGTGCCGCTGCCGGGGCAGCAACTTCGGCAACTGCCGGGATGGCGGCTTCGGGTGCAGCTGCCTCCTGCTTCCCGCAAGCGCCCAACAAAGCCGCAAGCGAAATGGCTAGAACGAGTGAAATCTTATTCATGAAACTCTCCTGTTGTGCAGGGGCCTGTTTGAAGCCCCGGATTAATGAAATGGGTCGATGCAAAAGTAATGATGACTTGGCCTGCACTGGCTTAACCCCTCCGGGGAATCAGTAACTGCATCGCGGTTCAAAATATAACACGCCGCTTTCCATACCCTTATCGAAGTTCAAAAAGTTAAAGGGTTACCCACAATATCTTTAGTGGTCTTTGCAATTCCGGCCAGCACGCATGCAATGCGTGGAAATACATACACATAACGCAATACTCCCTCTACCCATTTGGAGGTATATCCCTGTTTTCATGCTGATTTTTGCCTCTGTTCATTCTCACGTGGACGCATAGAATCAGTTTCAGCATTCGGATAAACGAATCTCTAAATTGACTGAAGGACGTGTCATGGCCACTCAGACCCAACAACAGATTTCCGTACTCACGCTGAGTACGCTGGCGTTTACCGTGTGCTTTGCCGTGTGGGTGATGTTCTCCATCATCGGCATTCCGATCAAGGCCAACCTTGGCCTCAATGAAACCGAGTTCGGCCTGCTCGCTGCCACCCCCATTCTGACCGGCTCGCTGTTCCGCCTGCCGCTCGGCATGCTCACCGACAAGGTCGGGGGTCGCATCGTGTTTTTCATCCTGATGTTGAGTACGGTCATCCCCATCTGGTTGATCAGCATCGCGACAGCGTACTGGCATTTTCTGGTGCTGGGGCTTTTTGTCGGTGTCGCCGGCAGTTCCTTTTCGGTTGGCATTGCCTATGTTGCACGCTGGTTTACCAAAGACCGTCAGGGCTTCGCCATGGGTATTTTCGGCGCCGGCAATGCCGGTGCGGCGGTCACCAAGTTCGTGGCGCCCGCGCTGGTCGTGGCCTACGGCTGGCAGGCCGTGCCGCAGGTTTATGCGGCCGCCATGCTGGCCATGGCCATTCTGTTCTGGATATTCACCTACACCGACACCGCTCACCATGTGTCGAGCCGCATCACCATCAAGCAGCAACTCAAAGCGCTGAAAGACCCCAATGTGTGGAAGCTGTGCCAGTACTACTCCATCGTCTTTGGTGGCTACGTCGCGCTGAGCCTGTGGATGACCAAGTACTACATCACCGAATACGGCTTCACCATGCAAACCGCCGCACTCCTGGCCGCCATCTTCGTGCTGCCGTCCGGCGTGATCCGCGCGATGGGCGGCTGGCTGTCTGACAAAGTCGGCGCGCATCGCATGACCTGGTGGGTGATGTGGGTGTCGTGGATCTGCCTGTTCCTGCTGTCGTATCCGCAGACCGACATGGTTGTCCAGACCACGAAGGGACCGATGGCGCTGCATATCGGCCTCAATGTCTGGATGTTCACCGCCCTGCTGTTCGTGTTGGGGATCTCCTGGGGCATGGGCAAGGCCTCGGTGTTCAAGTACATCTCGGACGAATACCCGGACAACATTGGCGTCATCTCCGGCATCGTCGGCCTGATGGGCGGCCTCGGTGGCTTCTTCCTGCCGATCATGTTTGGCGCCATCGTCGATATCACCGGCATCAACAGCGGCATCTTCATGTTGCTGTACGGCGTCACCTGGATATCGCTGATCTGGATGTACATGACCGAAGTGCGCAAGGTTCCGATGATCAATACCGCAGCAGCTGACATTCTCGAATAATTCCCACGCCGCCCACCACGCAAGGAGAAGCACATGCCTACAAACATCAAGCAATGGAACGTGGAGGACCCGACGTTCTGGGAATCCACCGGCAAGAGCGTCGCCAACCGAAACCTGTGGATATCCATTCCCAGTTTGTTGTGCGGATTCGCCGTATGGCTGATGTGGAGCATCATCACGGTGCAGATGATCAACGCCGGTTTCCCCTTCAAACCTGAGCAGTTGTTTACGCTTGCTGCCATCGCAGGTCTGACGGGCGCGACCCTGCGCATCCCGTCGAGCTTTTTTATCCGCATCGCGGGTGGCCGCAATACCATCGTCTTCACCACCGCCCTGTTGATGATTCCGGCCTTCGGTACCGGCGTCGCCTTGCAGGACCAGAACACGCCCCTTTGGGTGTTTCAGGTTCTGGCCTTCCTGTCCGGATTCGGTGGCGGAAACTTTGCCTCGTCCATGTCCAACATCAGCTTCTTTTTCCCGAAGCGGATGCAGGGTTTGGCTTTGGGACTCAACGCCGGTTTGGGCAACGCGGGTGTCACTACCATGCAGATCCTGATTCCACTGGTCATGACCTTTGCCATGTTGGGATCGATGGGCGGAGACCCCGTGACCCTGGTGCAGCCCTCGGGCAGCCTGATCGGCAAGGAGCCGGCGGGTGCCTTGACCTACATCCAGAACGCGGGCTACGTCTGGCTGTTCCTGCTGGTTCCCCTGGGCGTCATCGGCTGGTTCGGCATGAACAACATCGCCACCGACGAGGTAACACCCAAGCCGGGTTCGCCACTGGGCGCCATGTCCAAGATTACCGGCATGCTGCTCATTAGCTTTCTCACCGCCGCCGCTGGCCTGTACATCATCCTGCCCGCCCCCGCCGGCCTGGGCGCGCCCGGCTGGGCCAAGTGGTTCGTGCTGGCCGGCGTTCTGTTCGCCACCGTGATGCTGATGAAAATGATTCCGGGCGACATCAAGCCCAACCTGAAGCGTCAGTTCAAGATTTTCGGCAACAAGCACACCTGGATCATGAGCATTATCTACACCATGACCTTCGGCAGCTTCATTGGTTATTCCGCTGGCTTTGCACTGGCCATCAAAGTGATCTTCGGCTTCAGCCACGTGATGGGACCGGATGGCGTGATGCTTCACGATGCGGTTAACCCCAATGCCCCCAGCGCCCTGATGTACGCCTGGATGGGACCCTTCATCGGTGCGCTTATTCGTCCGATCGGGGGCTGGATTGCCGACAAGATGGGCGGCGCCAAAGTGACCCAGTTCACCACGGTCGTCATGATTGGTGCGGCACTGGGTGTGGCCTACTACATGAAGGCGGCCTATCAGTCCGCCACGCCGGAAGCGTTCTTCATGCCGTTCTTCCTGCTGTTCCTGGTGCTGTTTGCCATGTCCGGCATTGGCAATGGCTCCACCTTCCGCACCATTTCACAGGTATTCCCCAAGGAACAGGCCGGTCCGGCCCTGGGCTGGACTTCAGCAGTAGCGGCCTATGGCGCGTTCATCATCCCCCAGGTGTTCGGTGAGCAGATCAAGGCGTCCACCCCTGAGAACGCCCTGTACGGTTTTGCCATCTTTTATGCCGTGTGCCTGGTGCTGAACTGGTGGTACTACCTGAGTCCCAAGGCTGAGTTTCAGAACCCGTAATCAGCAAGTGGCAAGCGGTAATTGGGTGCGGTCATCGACCCGTCCCAACCCGCTCACCCCATGAAACACGAAGGAGCAATTCAATGAGTCACTTTCTAGACCGACTGACGTTCTTCAAGAAGAACATTTCCGAATTCTCGGACGGCCACGGTGTCGTCAGCAACGAGGACCGCAGCTGGGAAAACGCCTACCGCAGCCGCTGGCAGCAGGACAAGATCGTCCGCTCCACCCATGGGGTGAACTGCACTGGATCGTGCAGCTGGAAAATTTTCGTCAAGAACGGCCTGATCACCTGGGAAATTCAGCAGACCGACTATCCGCGCACCCGCCCGGATCTGCCCAACCATGAACCGCGCGGCTGTCCTCGGGGCGCCAGCTATTCCTGGTATGTGTATTCGGCGCAGCGCGTGAAATATCCGCTGATTCGCGGCCGCCTGATGGAAATGTGGCGCGAGGCGCGCAAGACGATGGACCCGGTCGAGGCCTGGAAATCGGTCAGCCAGGATCCGGAAAAGGCCAAGCGCTACAAGTCGGTACGTGGTCAGGGGGGCTTCGTGCGTGCCAAGTGGGACGAGGTGACGGAGATGATCGCCGCTGCCAACGTTTACACCATCAAGGACTTCGGCCCCGACCGCATCTATGGCTTCTCGCCGATTCCCGCGATGTCGATGGTCAGCTACGCGGCCGGTTCACGCTACATGTCGCTGATCGGCGGCGTCTGCGGTTCCTTCTACGACTGGTATTGCGACCTGCCCCCCTCCAGCCCGCAGGTGTGGGGCGAGCAGACCGACGTGCCGGAATCGGCCGACTGGTACAACTCGACCTACCTGATGGTATGGGGCTCCAACGTGCCGCAGACGCGCACCCCGGACGCCCACTTCTACACCGAGGTGCGCTACAAGGGCACCAAGACCGTTGCGGTATCGTCCGACTTCGGCGAGATGGTGAAATTCGGCGACATCTGGCTCGCCCCCAAACAGGGCACCGATGCTGCACTGGCGCTGGCGATCGGTCACGTCATCCTGAGCGAATTCCACGTCAAGAACCGCAGCGAATATTTCGACAAGTACTGCCGCCAGTACAACGACATGCCGATGCTGGTGATGCTCAAGGAACACCAAGGCCAGCTGATTGCCGACCGTTACCTGCGCGCTTCCGATCTCACTGGCAATATGGGTCAGGACAACAACCCCGAGTGGAAGACGGTGCTGTACGACGAGAACACCGGCTATCTGGTCGCGCCCAATGGCTCGATCGGATTCCGCTGGGGCCAGTCCGGCGCGTGGAATCTGGAAATGCGCGACAGCTATTCGAGCAAGGAAGTGAATCCGCAGCTCACCCTGCTCGGCAGTCATGACGAAGTTGTCGAGGTGGCGATGCCCTACTTCGGTGGCGACCACAATGAATTGCTGGCGCGCAACATGCCGGTGAAGGTCATCAGTGTGGGTGGCAAGGACGTGCGCATCGCCACCGTTTACGACCTGACGCTGGCCAACTATGGCGTCGACCGCGGCCTCGGTGGGCCGAACATTCCCACCAGCTACGACGATGACGTGCCCTATACCCCGGCGTGGGCCGAGAAGCATTGCGGTGTGCCGCGTGCCGACATCATCACGGTGGCGCGCGAGTTTGCCGACAACGCCGACAAGACCCACGGCAAGTCCATGGTGATCCTCGGCGCGGCGTTGAACCACTGGTACCACAACGACATGATCTATCGCGGCATCATCAACATGTTGATGATGTGCGGTTGTATCGGTCAATCAGGTGGCGGTTGGGCCCACTATGTCGGTCAGGAAAAACTGCGGCCGCAAACCGGCTGGGCGCCACTGGCGTTTGGCCTCGACTGGCATCGTCCGTCGCGCCAGATGAATTCCACCTCCTACTTCTACGCGCACACCAGCCAGTGGCGCCACGAGAAGCTGACCGCTTCGGAAATCCTGTCGCCCACCGCCAGCAAGGATCTGGGCGACTACCGCCTGATCGACTTCAACGTGCGCGCCGAGCGCATGGGCTGGCTGCCCTCTGCGCCGCAACTGGATGCCAATCCACTGGAGATCACCAAGGCGGCCGATGCTGCCGGCGTCGACCCGGTCAAGTACGCGGTTGAGCAGATCAAGAGTGGTGCGCTCAAGTTTGCCTGCGAAGACCCGGACAATCCGAAGAACTTCCCGCGCAATATGTTCGTCTGGCGCTCCAACCTGCTGGGTTCATCGGGCAAAGGTCATGAGTACTTCCTCAAGTATCTGCTCGGCACCCAGAACGCGGTGCTGGGGCCAGACCTCGGCGAACTCGGCGAAGCCAAACCGAAGGAAGTGGTGTGGCATGACAAGGCCCCCGAAGGCAAGCTCGACCTGCTGGTGACGCTGGACTTCCGCATGTCGACCACGTGTCTCTATTCCGACATCGTGCTGCCGTCGTCCACCTGGTACGAGAAGGACGACCTCAACACCTCGGACATGCACCCCTTCATCCATCCCTTGAGTGAAGCCGTGCAGCCGCTGTGGGAATCGAAGTCCGACTGGGACATCTACAAGACCATCGCGAAGAAATTCTCCGAAATCGCCGCGACGCATCTCGGCACCCAGAAGGATCTGGTGCTGACACCATTGATGCATGACACCCCGTCCGAA
>JBBQDI010000092.1:0-6292 GCA_038319505.1 Burkholderiales bacterium | reverse complement strand
GTTCGCGGAAGGCGCTTTCTCGCAGGCCTTCGTGCCCATTCTGGCCGAATACAAAAACCGCCAGGGACACGATGCCACCCAAACGCTGGTCAATCAGGTCGGCACTGTTCTGACCCTGGTGTTGGTGGTCGTCGCCCTTCTAGGCGTCGTGGGCGCGCCCTGGGTCGCCTATGTCAGCGCCCCCGGGTTTCAGGACGAACCGGAAAAATTCGCCCTGACTGTCACGCTGCTGCGCATCACCTTTCCCTACATCATCTTTATATCGCTGACCGCTTTGGCTGCAGGCATCCTCAACACCTACAGCAAGTTTTCGGTGCCTGCCTTTTCGCCGACGCTGCTTAACGTGGCCATGATCGTGGCCACCCTGTGGCTGGCCCCCTATTTCGACCCACCGATTCTGGCCCTGGGCTGGGGCGTGGCGTTAGGCGGAATCCTTCAGCTGGCGTGGATGCTGCCGTACCTGCGGAAAATCAACATGCTGCCACGGCCTACACGTCACTTTAATGACCCTGGCTTGCGGCGGATCCTGAAGCTGATGGCACCCGCCACACTCGGCGTATCGGTGGCGCAGATCAGCCTGCTGATCAACACCATCTTCGCGTCCTTTCTGGTGACTGGCAGCGTGTCCTGGCTCTATTACGCCGACCGCTTGATGGAGTTTCCCGCTGGCGTACTGGGCGTGGCACTTGGCACCATTCTGCTCCCCAGTCTGGCCAAGCATTATGCCGATGACTCGCCGGACGAGTATTCGAAACTGCTCGACTGGGGCTTGCGGCTGACTCTGATGCTGGCATTACCCGCCTCAGCTGCGCTGGCAGTGCTGTCCGCTCCGCTCATCACCACGCTATTCCAGTACGGCGCGTTCAACGCGCATGACGTCACCATGACCCAGCAAGCGCTGATGGCCTATAGCCTCGGACTGGTGGGAATGATCCTGATCAAGGTGCTCGCGCCCGGATTTTACGCACGGCAAAACATCCGCACCCCGGTCAAGGTGGCTATCTTCACCCTGACCGCTACCCAACTGATGAACCTCGTGTTCATCGGCCCATTTGCTCACGCCGGTCTGGCACTGGCCATCGGACTGGGCGCATGCCTGAATGCCATCCTGCTTTTACATCTGCTGAAGAAACAGCAGATTTACCAGCCGCAGCCGGGCTGGAACGCCTTTTTACTGCGCGTCACGCTGGCGGCCATCCTGATGTCCGCCATGCTGTTCTACACCATGGGCGACGCACAATGGTGGCTGGATGCCCGCTTCATGGACCGAATCCTGCGTTTGTCCCTGCTGGTTGGGGGCGGGATCGCCCTGTATTTTGCCGCGCTGGGCCTGATGGGATTCCGTCCGCGCCAGTTCTCACGGCGCGCGGCAGAATAATCAACTGGCCGCTGGAGGGCGCTCCGGGACCACTGCGTCCTTTATCAGCCTGTTGGCTGAATCAGCTAGAATAAGCGCTTTTCGGCGCCCGCTAGGTTATGCGGTACGTTAGGCAATGCGCATCACCCACGGTTTTCGTTCACTCGGCGCCCCACACGCGGTCACCATCGGCAACTTCGACGGTCTGCACCTCGGCCACCAGGCCATGCTCGCCCGCCTGCAGGACGTGGCGCAGACGCGCGGCCTGCCGACCTGCGTGCTGAGTTTTGAGCCGCATCCACGCGAATTTTTTGCACCGGACCAGGCCCCTGCGCGCCTGTCCAGCCTGCGAGAAAAAGCCGAATGTCTGCAGCAACTGGGAATTGACCGACTCCACGTGTTCCGTTTCGACCGTGCTTTTTCAGCCCTGTCTGCCGAAGCGTTCATTGAGCGGGTGTTAGGGCACACCCTGCAGGCACGATACGTTCTGGTAGGCGACGATTTTCGCTATGGCGCCAAACGGGTGGGCGATTTTGCCCTGCTAAAACAAGCCGGCCTATCCTTGGGCTTCGACGCTGAGTTTCTGCCCACGGTCAAAATCGCCGGCGAGCGCGCGTCGTCCACAGCGGTGCGCCAGAGCCTCGCAGCCGGTGATCTGGACCACACAGCAAAACTGCTCGGACGGCCTTACAGCATCTCTGGCCGCGTCGTGCACGGCGACAAACTCGGCCGCGACATCGGTTTCCCCACCGCCAACATCCAGCTCAAACATAACCGTCCGCCCCTGATGGGGATTTTTGCAGTGGAACTGTATGGCCTCAACGGCGCCCCACTCCCCGGCGTGGCCAGCCTCGGTAAGCGGCCCACTGTCAAGGGCGCGGATGCCGTGCCCGTGCTCGAAGTCCATCTGTTTGATTTCAACGCAGAGATTTATGGCCGCCGTGTTCGCGTGGACTTTCTGCACAAGCTGCGCGATGAAGAAAAATATCCCGACCTCAACAGCCTTGTCGCGCAAATCCAGCGTGACGTGGACAATGCCAAACACTATCTGACCAATCGTCATGCCTGACTATAAAAGCACGCTCAATCTTCCCGACACCCCCTTCCCGATGCGCGGCGATCTCGCCAAGCGCGAGCCCGGCTGGGTCAAAAGCTGGCAGGAGACCCAACGCTACGAAGCGATTCGCCACGCTGCCGCCGGCCGCCCCAAGTTCATCCTGCACGACGGCCCGCCCTACGCCAACGGCGACATCCACATCGGCCACGCGGTCAACAAGATCCTCAAGGACATCATCGTCAAGGCCAGGACGCTGTCTGGTTTTGACGCGCCCTACGTGCCGGGCTGGGACTGCCACGGTCTGCCGATCGAACTGCAAGTGGAAAAAACCCACGGCAAAAATATCGACCCGGCGCAATTCCGCGCGCTGTGCCGCGAATACGCTGCCGTGCAAATTGAACGGCAAAAGGCCGACTTTATTCGTTTAGGCGTGCTGGGCGACTGGGACCATCCCTACCGCACCATGGATTTCCAGTTCGAAGCTGACACCCTGCGTGCGCTCGGACAGGTCCAGGCAGGCGGCTATCTGTATCAGGGCGCCAAGCCGGTGCACTGGTGCGTGGACTGTGGTTCGGCGCTGGCAGAGGCCGAAGTCGAATACGAAGACAAGACCTCGCCCGCGATCGATATCGGCTTTGCTGTGGCCGACCGAGCCGATCTCGCCAAGCGCTTTGACGTCGCCGCCATCGATGAACCGGTTCAGATCGTGATCTGGACGACTACGCCGTGGACGCTGCCCGCCAACCAGGCGGTGGCCCTGCATCCCGAATTTCAGTACGCGCTGGTGCGCACGGCCAAAGGCCTGTTGATTCTGGCCGAGAGCCTGCGTGAATCTGCGCTGACGCGTTTTGGCCTCGCCGAAGGCGCAGCAGTCATTGCGCACACGACCGGCCAGGCACTCGAAGGCGTGCTGTTGTGGCACCCGTTCCAGCAACGCGAAGTGCCGGTAATCGTGGGCGACCATGTCACCGCCGATGCCGGCACCGGCGCGGTGCATACCGCACCCGGACATGGCCTGGACGACTACGTGATCGGCAGCCGCTATGGCTTGAAGGTCGACAACCCGGTGGATAACGACGGTCGCTTTTACGCCACTGTGCCGCTGATCGGCGGCATGAGCATCTGGCAGGCCAACCCCCTCATCATCGAAACCCTGCAAGCCAGCGGCAACCTGCTGGCGCACGAAAAACTGCTGCATAGTTACCCGCATTGCTGGCGCCACAAGACGCCGATCATTTTCCGCGCCACGCGGCAATGGTTCATCGGCATGGAATCGGGCGGCCAACCCACCCTGCGCAATCAGGCCATGGCGGCGGTGGAGCGCACGCAGTTTTTCCCTGCCTGGGGCCGCGCACGGCTGGAGGCGATGATCAAGAATCGTCCCGACTGGTGCGTGTCGCGCCAGCGTAACTGGGGGGTGCCGATGCCGTTCTTCACCCACAAGGAAACCGGCGAGCTGCACCCACGCAGCGCCGAACTGCTCGAAACCGTCGCCCAGCGGGTCGAACAGGCCGGCATCGAAGCCTGGTTTGCGCTCGACCCGGCCGAATTGCTGGGTGACGATGCCGCGCACTACAACAAGACCGGCCACACCCTCGACGTCTGGTTCGATTCGGGCGTGACCCACGCCTGCGTGCTGAAGCGCCGCCCCGAACTCGCGCATCCTGCCGACCTGTATCTGGAAGGCTCGGACCAGCATCGCGGCTGGTTCCAGTCGTCCCTGCTCACCGGCTGCGCCATCGACGGCCGCGCACCCTACAGGGCGCTGCTCACCCACGGCTTCGTGGTTGACGGCAAAGGCCACAAGATGAGCAAGTCGAAGGGCAACGTGGTGTCGCCGCAAAAGGTGATGGATCAGTATGGCGCCGACATCTTGCGCTTGTGGGTGGCGACCACTGATTACTCCGGCGAACTCACCATCTCGGATGAAATTCTCAAGCGCGTGGTGGAAGGCTATCGCCGCATCCGCAACACGCTGAAATTCCTGCTCGCCAACCTGTCGGATTTCGACCCCCAGGCACACGCGTTACCGGTGGAGGACTGGCTGGAAATTGACCGTTACGCACTGGCGATGACACGTCAATTGCAGGGCGAATTACAGGCACATTACGATGCCTACGAATTCCACTTTATCGTGCAGAAACTGCAAGGCTTCTGCTCAGAAGACCTCGGCGGCTTTTATCTCGACATTCTGAAGGACCGGCTCTACACCTGTGGTGCCGACAGCCGCGCGCGCCGTGCAGCGCAGAACGCGCTGCACCATCTGACGCACGCACTGGCGCGCTGGATGGCGCCGATTCTGACCTTCACCGGCGAAGAGGTGTGGACGCAACTGGTCGGGGACGACTCGGTGTTCCTGCATACGTGGCATGCCCTGCCTGAGCAGAAAGACGAAGTGGACCTGCTGGATCGCTGGACCCGCATTCGCGCGATTCGCGCCGACGCGCAGAAAGAACTGGAGACGTTTCGCGCCGCCGGCAACATCGGCTCGTCGCTGCAGGCCGAGGTCACGCTGCATGCCAGCCCGGACACCCAGGCGTTGCTGGCGCCATTGGGCGACGACCTGCGTTTTGTATTGATCACCTCGCAGGCGCACGTCGTTGCGGCAGACACCGACCGCGTGGACGTTACCCCAAGCGCAGCGAAAAAATGCGAACGCTGCTGGCATTACCGCGATGACGTCGATACACACGCCGACCATCCCGGCCTGTGCGGGCGCTGTGTCAGCAACCTGGCAGGCAACGGCGAGGCACGCACCCATGCTTAAGTCACTGCCCCCGGCCATGCTCAAATGGCTGGGCATCGCCTTTGCCGTCATCGTGGCCGACCATCTGACCAAATGGTGGGTCACCTCCACACTCGACTACCAGCAAGCGGTGCCGCTGCTGCCGTTCTTTTCCCTGGTGCGCGTGCACAACACGGGCGCCGCGTTCAGTTTTCTGGCCGATGCCAGCGGCTGGCAGCGCTGGTTTTTCATTGCAGTCGGTGCCATTGCCACCGTGATTATCGTGCGCCTTCTCAAACGTCACGCCCTTGAACCGCGTCTGGCGTTTGCCCTGGCGCTGGTGCTCGGCGGCGCACTCGGCAATGTGATTGATCGCGTGGTGCTGGGCCATGTCGTGGACTTCCTGTACTTCCACTACCAGAGCTTTGGCTGGCCGGCATTCAATGTGGCGGATTCCGCCATCACCGTCGGCGCGGCCTTGCTGATCTGGGACAGTCTGCGCGGCAAACCCGCTGCGCCAAACCACACAGCATGACCGCACGAACCGTCACACCCGGCGATACCCTGCAACTGCGTTTCGCGTTGCGCCCGCGCGGCGGTGAAGACATCATCTGCAACTTCGACGACGCCGAACCGGAGACGATCACGCTCGGCGATGGCACCCTGGCGCCGATGCTGGAGCAGTGGTTGATCGACCTGCCAACAGGCGAGCGCCATGTGTTTCTGCTCGACCCCTGGCAGGCTTATGGTGCAAGCCAGCCCGAACTCATCCAGACCCTGCCCAGGAACGACCTGCCCGCCGGCATGATTTTCGAGATCGACCAGTTGTTCGAATTCAGCATGCCCAATGGGCAATCGCTTGCCGGACGCATTCTGGACATCGGCGACGAGTCGATGAAAGTTGACTTCAACCATCCGCTTGCGGATTTGTGCATCGAATTCGAAGTCGAAATCGTCCGCATCCTGTGACATAGGAAAGCTTTTCATGACGCCCACCATTCTTCTTGCCAACCCGCGTGGCTTCTGTGCCGGAGTCGATCGCGCCATCGCCATCGTCGAGCGCGCGCTGGAAAAATACGGCGCACCGATTTACGTGCGCCACGAAGTCGTCCACAACACCTTCGTCGTCAACGATCTCAAGACCAAGGGCGCC
>JBBQDI010000091.1:0-6295 GCA_038319505.1 Burkholderiales bacterium | reverse complement strand
CTTCGCGACGCAGGATTTTTTCAGCACCGGCTACAGCCAGCGCGGCAACCTGTTCGCGCAGGCTTTCGCGAGCGCGGTTGGTTTCCTGATCGATCTCAGCCTTGGCGGCAGCGATCTGACGATCACCTTCACCCTTGGCTGCGTTTTTCGCTTCGTCGACGATTTGCGCTGCGCGCTTTTCAGCCAGGGCAATCACTTCGGCAGCCTGCGCCTTGGCATCACGCATGTTGTCGCCGGCTTTTTTGGCCGCCAGCTCCAGCTCGTGCTTGCCACGGTCGGCCGCAGCCAAACCGTCAGCGATCTGCTTCTTGCGCGTTTCGAGCGCATTCATGATCGGCGGCCACACGAACTTCATGCAAAACCACACGAAGAAAATAAACGTGATGGACTGGCCGATCAAAGTTGCGTTGAAATTCATATCCGCACCTTTATTGGGGAGTTAGACATGTTCCGAATAACCCGTTAATTAACCGGCAACGGCGAACAGAACGTACATGGCCAGACCGACAGCGATCATCGGCACAGCGTCAACCAGGCCCATGACGATGAAGAACTGGGTACGCAGCATGGGGATCAGTTCCGGCTGACGCGCAGCGCCTTCCAGGAAGCGGCCGCCCAGGATGCCGATACCTACGGCTGCACCCAGTGCGCCCAGACCCATCATCAAGGCACCAGCGACGAACAGCACGGCTTGAGTCATTTCCATTTGTTGCTCCTAAAAGTAAAAATTAAAGTTGAAGTTGAAAGCAATAAAACAAAATCAGTGATGCTCGGCATGCGCCATGTCTAGATACACAATGGTCAACGTCATGAAGATAAAAGCCTGCAGCGTAATGATCAGGATGTGGAACACCGCCCACGCCCACTGCAGCACGCCGCCAAACAAGGCAAGCAGCCAGCTGCCACCAAACATCAGTGCGATCAGAATGAAGATCATTTCACCGGCATACATGTTGCCAAACAGACGCAGGGCGAGCGAAATCGGCTTGGCGATCAGACCCACACCTTCAAGCAGCAGGTTGACCGGAAACAGGAATTTGGGAAACGGCTGGAACGCCAGTTCGGAGAAGAAGCCGCCCGCGCCTTTCATCTTGACGCTGTAATAGAGCACCAGGAAGAAAATCGACAGCGACATGCCAAAGGTCACGTTGGGGTCGGTTGACGGCACCACTTTCAGATGCGGCACGCCCGCCATCGTTGCGGCAAAAGGCAACCAGTCAACCGGGAACAGGTCCATCGCGTTCATCAAAAACACCCACACGAACACGGTCAGGGCCAGCGGTGCAACCATCGCATTTTGCGCGGAGAACGAGCCGCGTACGGAAGTGTCGATGAACTCGATGATCCACTCGACAAAATTCTGCAGGCCACCCGGCGTACCGGTTGTAGCCTTTTTGGCCGCCATGCGGAACAGGAACAGGAAAATCAGACCGAGCCCGATCGAGAACAGCATGCTGTCGACGTTGATCGACCAGAAGCCCATGGCCTTGGCTTCTGCTGCGCCATGCGCAAAGCCCCACGCGCCATCCGGTTGCTGACCATAGGTCAGGTTTTGCAAGTGGTGCTTGATGTACTCGCCAGAGGAATGCGATTCCGTAGCCATAGTGATCAATTCAAAAAGTGAGTTTTGGATGGGCCTGCCAAGCGCACCCATTCAAAACCAACCTTGGCAATGCCCATCAATCAGACAGGCTGTTTTTTATTTATCGTTACGACTTGTTGCCGCAGCCAGCCAGCCAAATTGGGCCAGCAATAAGCCCAGCAACAACGGCAAGGGTGCCAACTTCAACACGCCGAGACCCACAGCCAGCAAGCCCACCAACACCAGCAGCCGCTCGATCCCGGCGCGGATAAACTGCTTGAACAAGCGATGCTGATCCCATTCGGGGTGTTGCATCGACTGCCGCTCGCGCCATACCAATACCAAACTGACCGCAAGCGCGACCAGCGTGCCATACAGCAGGGCCAACCCCGCTTCGATTCCGACAAACACCGCGCTTAGCGCCGCTATTGGCGCGAGCCCTGCTTGCGCCAGAGCCACCCGCCGGGTGCCGGTAGAGATGCCGGTAAACATTAGCCGGCGATGATACAAGAATCAGGGGGGTCTATGCAAACATCAGGCCGCCTGATGAAGCATTTCAGTACATCGTGATGTTGTATAGCCAACAATAGACATTGCGCGTACATTTCTCGCGTTTCACAGCTGAATTCCCAGACGCTGCAGCAAGCCCTGCAATTCGTCTGCGCTGCCAAAATGCAGCGTCAGCTTGCCGCCGCCCTTGCTGTTGGTTTGCACATGGGCCGTCATGCCCAGCGCGTCTGCCAGTGCTTCTTCCAGCCGCAGCAGGTCGCGTGGAACAGCTTGCCTGACCGGCGTGTCAGGCATGTCCTTGAGCCGCGCCACCCGCCGCTCGACCTCGCGCACCGACAGGCCGCGGGTTTCAATTTCGTGTGCCAGTTCTTGCTGAATGCCCGCATGCAGGGGCAGCAGTGCGCGAGCATGGCCCATTTCGATCAGGCCGGCAACCAGCATGTCCTGTACCGGCCGAGACAGATTAAGCAGGCGCAACAAGTTGGACACCGCAGTCCGTGATTTGCCGACGGATTGCGCGACCGCATCGTGGGTCATGCCGAATTCCTGAATCAAGCGTTGCAGGCCATGCGCTTCGTCGATGGCGTTGAGGTCTTCGCGCTGGATATTTTCGATTAGCGCCATCGCCGCCACCGCGCTATCGACCACCTCGCGCACCAGCACCGGGATTTCGGTCAACCCTGCCAGCTGCGCCGCACGCCAGCGGCGCTCGCCGGCGATGATTTCATAGCCTTCCGCCACTTCACGCACCAGAATCGGCTGCATCAAGCCCTGCGCACGGATCGAATCGGCCAGTTCCTGCAGCGATTCGCTGTCCATCTGGCTACGTGGCTGGTATTTGCCCGGTGCAAGCTGCGTCACCTTCATCATGCGCAGATCGCCCTGCGGCGGTGCGGCGTTGTCCTCGCCCCCCAGCAATGCGTCGAGCCCGCGCCCGAGTCCCTTAAGTTTGGCCATCAGTTTTCTCCCTTGCTGTCAGGCCGGCACGCTTGAGCGTTTCTTCGGCCAATTCCATATACGCTTTCGCACCTTTGCACTGACGGTCGTAGGCCAGCACCGGCAACCCGTGACTGGGCGCCTCGGCCAGCCGCACGTTGCGTGGGATCACCGTGTCATACACCTTGTCGCCAAAATGCCGCTTGATCTGATCTGATACCTGCTGTGCCAGCGTACTGCGCGGGTCGAACATCACCCGCAGCAAACCCTCGATCTGGATGTTCGGATTGAGCCGCTGCTTGACCTTTTTGATGGTGGCGACCAGATCGGTCAGCCCTTCCAGCGCGTAATACTCGCATTGCATGGGGATCAGCACCGATTGCGCCGCTGCAAACGCGTTGACTGTGAGCAGATTGAGCGTCGGCGGGCAATCCATCAGGATAAAGTCATAGTCGTCTGCCACCTGCTCCAGTGCCACCTTCAGTCGCAAATCGCGCTGCTCCAGATTAACCAGATCGATTTCGGCCCCCGCGAGTTCACGGTTGGCCGGTATCACATCGAAATGGCCCGGCTCCGACCGCATGCGCGCGTCGCGCACGCTCACCTGATTGAGCAGAATCTGATACACCGTCGGCAACGCAGTGCGTTTTTCGATACCCGCGCCCATGGTCGCGTTGCCCTGCGGGTCCAGGTCGGCCAGCAGCACCCGCTGCCCGAGTTCAGCCAGACACGCAGCCAGATTCACCGCTGTTGTGGTTTTGCCCACGCCGCCTTTTTGGTTGGCAATAGCCAGGATTCTCATGCAACACGCTCCAGAACGATCAAATGACGGGTTGCCTCCAGCCCGGGGACGATGAGCGCATGGTTAGCGCTCACTTTCACCCAGCCCGGCAAGGAAGCGATCTCTTCGTGCGGCATCAAGCCCTTCATTGCCAGCCAGTGGCCGGCAGGTTTAAGCAGATGACGGGTCAGCGTGACAAATTCCTTGAGGTCGGAAAACGCGCGCGAGGTAATGGCATCAAAAAGCATTTCTGGCCGACTATCCTCAACCCGTTCCGTCACCACATTCAGATTGTTCATGCCCAATTCGGCCTTGGCTTGCAGCAGGAATGCCGTTTTCTTGGCGACGCTGTCGATCAGCGTCACCTGCAATTCCGGACGCGCAATCGCCAGCGGAATCCCCGGCAGGCCACCGCCACTCCCTACATCCATCACTGTCTCGCCCTGAAAAAAAGCGACGGCCGCCAGCGAGTCCAACAGGTGATGGCTCACCATGCGCTCAGCGTCGCGCACCGCCGTCAGGTTGAACACGCGGTTCCATTTATCCAGCAGCGCCAGATAAGCCAGCAATTTAGCCTCGGCCCCATCGGGCAATGTCAGACCCAAGGCGGCGACGCCCGCCGTCAGTTGTTCTTGCAGGGTCATGCGCTTTTTTTCTGCTCGTCAGGCTTAAAGCCACGCTTGGCATACACCAGCAACACTGAAATCGCCGCCGGCGTAATCCCTTGCAGACGTGAGGCCTGCCCCAGCGTTTCCGGGCGGGCCGCTTGCAGACGCTGGCGCACTTCCATCGACAGCCCGGTGAACAGACTGTAATCAAGGTCGAGCGGCAGCCGTAACGTTTCCTGCCCACGCTGCTTTTCGATCTCGTCGTTCTGGCGGTCGATGTAGCCTTGATATTTGGCAGCGATTTCAACCTGCTCGGCCACGCCAGGGTTGGCTTCGCCCGCCCCGCCGCCTGGCAGGGTGAGCACTTGTGCGTAATTCAAGTTGGGGCGGCGCAATAGCTCAAACAGGCTGTATTCATGGTCAATCGGCTGGCCGATGAGGCGGGTGGCCGCTTCGGCGGGCAGGATGGCTGGATTGACCCAGGTGGCCTTGAGCCGCTCGGTTTCACGCGCCACCGCGTCGCGCTTGCGGTTAAAGACGTCCCAGCGCGCATCATCAACCATGCCCAGGGATCGTCCAGCCTCGGTCAGGCGCATGTCGGCGTTGTCTTCACGTAGTTGCAAGCGGTATTCGGCGCGGCTGGTGAACATGCGATAGGGCTCGGAGACACCGCGCGTGATGAGGTCATCGACCAGCACGCCGAGGTAGGCCTCATGCCGCCCCGGACACCAGGCGTCCTTGCCCTGCACCTGCAAACCGGCGTTGATGCCCGCCAACAGGCCTTGTGCGGCCGCCTCTTCATAGCCGGTGGTGCCATTGATCTGCCCGGCAAAGAAAAGGCCGGCGATTGATTTGGTTTCCAGCGAGGTTTTCAGGTTACGTGGATCATAGTAATCGTATTCGATGGCATAACCGGGGCGCAGGATGTGCGCGTTTTCCAGGCCGGGAATCGAGCGTACGACGGCAAGCTGCACATCAAACGGCAACGAGGTAGATATACCGTTTGGGTAGACTTCGTGGGTTGTCAGGCCTTCGGGTTCAAGGAAAATCTGGTGACTATCCTTGTCGGCAAAACGCGTAATTTTGTCCTCGATCGACGGGCAATAGCGCGGCCCCACCCCTTCGATGACGCCGGCGTATAGCGGCGAACGATCAAGACCGCCACGTATGATCTCGTGCGTTGCAGCGGTGGTCTGGGTGATCCAGCAGGGACGTTGCTCTGGATGCGTCCCGGCATTTCCCATAAAGGAAAATGCGGGTGCAGGGTCGTCGCCCGGCTGAATCTGGGTTTGACTGTAATCGATAGTGCGGCCATCGATACGCGGCGGCGTGCCGGTTTTCAGACGCCCAACGGGTAGCGCCAGCTCACGCAAACGGGCAGCAAGTGAAATCGCAGGCGGATCACCCATGCGCCCGGCCTGGAAATTTTCCATGCCCACATGAATCAGCCCCGCAAGAAAGGTCCCGGCAGTCAATACCACCGTGCGGCCACCGAACACGATACCCAGCTGGGTTTTGACGCCAACGACACGATCGCCATCGAGCACCAGGTCATCCACCGCTTGCTGGAACAGGGTGAGATTGGGCTGGTTTTCCAACCGGTGGCGGATCGCCGCCTTGTACAGGACACGATCAGCTTGCGCCCGGGTGGCGCGCACCGCCGGCCCCTTGGACGAATTAAGCGTGCGAAACTGGATGCCCGCCTCATCGGTGGCCAGCGCCATTACGCCGCCCAAGGCATCGACCTCCTTGACCAAGTGCCCTTTGCCGATACCGCCGATCGATGGATTGCACGACATCGCGCCCAGGGTTTCGATGTTATGCGACAGCAGCAAGGTTTTCATGCCCATGCGCGCAGCCGCCAACGCGGCTTCGGTA
>JBBQDI010000090.1:0-6296 GCA_038319505.1 Burkholderiales bacterium | reverse complement strand
CACCATCACACACAACGCATCGGCTGGTTACGCGCCGCGGTATTGGGTGCGAACGACGGTATCGTTTCGACAGCGAGCCTGGTGCTTGGTGTCGCTTCTGCCCATGCGACGCATGGCAGCATCCTGGTCGCCGGCGTCGCGGGTCTGGTTGCGGGGTCCATGTCGATGGCAGCCGGTGAATACGTGTCTGTCCATTCACAGGCAGACATCGAACAGGCCGAGCTCAAGCAGGAGCACAAGGAACTTGAAACAAACGACAAGGGCGAGCACAAGGAACTGGCAGCGATCTACATCGGCCGCGGCCTCGATCCGGCGCTCGCGAAGCAGGTCGCGGAGCAACTCATGGCGCATGACGCGCTCGGCGCGCATGCCCAAGACGAGTTGGGCATTTCTGAAACCCTCAGTGCGCGCCCCATGCTGGCTGCATTGACGTCGGCGGGCTCTTTTTCTGTTGGCGCGGCCATGCCGTTGCTGGTCATTGCGCTCACGCCCCCGGCGAGTCTGATTCCGCTTGTCGCGGGCACTTCACTGGTGTTCCTGGCGCTGCTGGGCGGGTTGGCGGCGTACGTGGGCGGCGCACGTGTGATGCCGGGCGTCATGCGTGTCACGTTCTGGGGGGCACTGGCCATGGGGTTGACTGCAGGGGTTGGGGCGCTGCTCGGCACCGTGGCGTGAACACGAACTCTACACAACGAAAGATGCAATGACCGGCGCTCATCGCCCCTGCAAAGCACGGCAAGAACAACCGGAGGCAACTCCCTCAAACAAGGAGATTCAAAGATGCAGATCGGCATGATAGGCCTGGGCCGTATGGGCAGAAATATGGTGCGACGACTGATGCAGAGCGATCACCCATGCGTGGTGTACGACCGTCATGCCGAGGCCGTCGAGGTGCTCCACAGCGAAGGTGCCGTGAGCACGAAGTCGCTTGAGGATTTTGTCGCGCAAATGACCCCGCCGCGTGCGATCTGGCTGATGGTGCCGGCGACGGTTGTGGATGACGTGCTGGCGCAGCTGGTCCCGCTGCTTGAAGCCGGCGACATGGTTATTGATGGCGGCAACTCCTATTACCGCGACGATGTTCGGCGTGCTGCTGAATTACAAGCGCACGGGATGCATTATGTGGATGTCGGCACCAGCGGTGGCGTCGCGGGACTGGAGCGCGGCTATTGCCTGATGATTGGAGGTGAGAAAGACATTGTTCAGCACCTTGATCCGATCTTCACCGCACTCGCCCCCGGCATGGGCACGGCATCCCCGACCCCGGGCCGGCACAACCCCGCCACCACCGCAGATCAAGGCTACCTGCACTGCGGACCATGCGGCGCCGGACACTTCGTCAAGATGGTCCACAACGGGATCGAATATGGTCTGATGGCGGCATACGCTGAAGGCATGAATATTCTGCGCAATGCCAACACCGGCAAGCATTCGCAAGATAGCGATGCCGAGACCACGCCGATGCGCAACCCGGAGTTTTACCAGTATGAGCTGGACTTGCCCGAGATCGCCGAAGTCTGGCGGCGCGGCAGTGTGGTGGCGTCATGGCTGCTCGATCTGACCGCGGCGGCGCTGGTTGAGGATGCCGATCTCAGCGAGTTCTCGGGGCGGGTGTCGGATTCGGGTGAGGGACGATGGACAGCGCTGGCCGCCATCGATGAAGGCGTGCCGGCACCGGTCATCAACGCGGCGCTATTCGAGCGTTTTGCATCGCGCGGCAATGCCGAGTATGCCAACCGGATTCTGTCCGCGATGAGAAAACAATTTGGCGGACACGATGAAAAGAAAAACGAATCCTGAATTGAGACATGCCCCTGGCCGCACGAAGTCTGCCGATGCGCTGGTGGTCTTCGGCGTGACCGGCGACCTGGCCCACAAAATGATTTTCCCGGCGCTCTACGCGATGGCCAGGCGCGGCGTGCTCAACGTGCCGGTGGTGGGCGTCGCCGCGCCGAAGTGGAGCCTGGCACGACTGCGCAAGCAGGCCAGGGACAGCATCAGGCAAGCTGGCAAGATCGATGACCGGGATGCCCTCGATCACCTCCTTTCCCTGCTCCGCTATGTGGGCGGGGATTACAACGATCCAGGCACGTTCAAAGCACTCAAGCAGGCCTTGGGCGATGCCCGGCACCCAACGCATTACCTCGCCATTCCCCCCGCGTTGTTCGCAACGGTGATCAAAGGGCTCGGTGCGGCGGGGCTGGCCGATCAGGCCCGCGTCATCGTTGAAAAGCCGTTCGGACGTGACCTGGCGTCGGCGCGGGCGCTCAACAAAATCGCATTGTCGGCGTTTGCGGAAGACTCGATTTTCCGCATCGACCACTATCTCGGCAAGGAGGCGATCATGAATATCCTCTATTTCCGATTCGCCAATTCTTTTCTTGAACCGATCTGGAACCGCAACTGCGTGGCCAGCGTGCAGATCACCTTGTCCGAAGATTTCGGTGTCAAGGGTCGCGGCGCGTTTTACGAAAGCGCCGGCTGTTTGCGCGACGTCATCCAGAATCACCTGTTCCAGATCGTTGCACTGCTGGCGATGGAGCCGCCGGCCTATCAGGGCTATGGCGCCGTGCACAGCGAAAAGGCCAAGGTGTTCCAGGCCATGCGCCCCTTGCAGCAGGACGACGTGGTGCGCGGCCAGTACGCGGGATACCGCAAAGAGCCAGGGGTGGCGAAGGGATCGGACGTCGAGACGTTCTGCGCCCTGCGACTGTTCATCGACTCGTGGCGCTGGCAGGGTGTGCCGTGGTACCTGCGTTCCGGCAAATGTCTGGCAACCTCGGCGGCGGAGGTCCTGGTGGAATTGAAACCGCCACCGCAAAGACTGTTCGATGATTCAGCGCCTGCGAATGGGCATGCCAACTATCTGCGCTTCCGGCTTTCCCCCAACTCCGCCGTCGCACTCGCCGCGCGCGTCAAACGCGCAGGCAAGGAGTTCATTGGCGACCAGCACGAGCTTTACCTGCTGGAGGAACAAGCGGGGGCGGAAACACCATACGAGCGCCTGTTGAGTGATGCCATGGCCGGCGATGGCGCGCTCTTCACCCGTCAGGATGCGGTGGAAGCCGCCTGGGCGGTGGTCGATCCGGTCCTGGATACGCATCCCCGGGCCCTTCCCTACAAACCCGGCAGTTGGGGGCCGAAACAGGCGAACGCGCTCATTGCGGCAGACGGAAGCTGGCACAACCCCGTGTTGGCAAGGCCATCGAAATGAGCGCGCCGAACGAAGCGGCGCTGCTGCTGGATGGGGACGACACGCTGTACATCTGGCATCTGGTGCATTTCAATTTTTCCACGAACGGCGCATTTCGCGCCATCACCCCATAGAGGCGCTCACATGCTCAAACACGAATTGCGACATGACGACGGAATCCTCGTACTCAATCCAGACGGGCCGCTTGAAGCGAAAGACTTCACGGCGCTGACAAGCGAGGTCGACGCTTACCTGGCACAACACGGGACGCTGCGCGGCGTGTTCATCCGCGCACCCTCGTTTCCTGGCTGGAAAGATTACGACGCGCTGCTGGCTCACCTGAAATTCCTCAAGGCGCATCTTTCGAGAATCGAGAAAGTGGCGGTCGTCGCGGACGGCGCCTTGGCGAATATCATGCCGAGCATCGCAAACCTTTTCGTCCACGCGCAGGTGCAGCATTTCGAACCTGTGCGCGAAGCGGCCGCTTGGGACTGGCTCAGGCAAACCGGCAGCACGCAGCCAGGTTCGATTGCGTGAGCGGATGCGTGGTACATGCATCCGCTCATCGGCATGTCCGTGTGCACGCCGATTGGTGGCGTATGTGAACGACCCGCTGACTGATGCTCTGGTGCGTCTGGCAGGGTCGATTGTTCGCATCCATCCGGAACGTCTCCGAAGGACACATTTGCGGAACGTCGACGGGAATTGAAATCCATTCGCAAGCTGCTGGTGAAGTAAGGTTTGAATCCTGGATGCACAATTGAACAAAAAAAAACAAGCCATCGAAACCGAGCTGGAATCGCTTCAGTGCGACACCTTCAAATACTTTCTGCTCTGGACCAATCCGCAAAATGGACTGGTGCGCGATAAGACCGAGCCCGATTGGCCCGCCAGCATTGCCGCTACCGGCCTCGCCCTGGCGTCCTATCCGGTCGCGGTCGAGCGCGGCTTCATCACGCGCGCAGCGGCCATCGCGACAGTCCTCACCACGCTGAGATTTTTCCGGGACAGCCCGCAAGGCCCCGAGCCGGACGCGACCGGCCACCATGGTTTTTATTATCATTTTCTCGACATGCAGACCGGGCGGCGTGCGTGGCAATGCGAATTGTCGACCGTGGACAGCGCCATTCTGCTCGCCGGTGCATTGACTGCCGGTGCGTATTTTGACGCGGACACGGCTGAGGAAAAGGAAATACGCGACGTCGCTGACGCGCTTTATCGCCGGGCCGACTGGCCGTGGGCGCAAAACGGTGGCCTGACGGTTACGCACGGCTGGAAACCCGAAAGCGGATTTCTCAATTACCGCTGGCAAGGCTACGACGAGGCGCTTGTGCTGTACATCCTGGGGCTCGGCTCGCCCACACTTCCGCTGCCACAGAGCAGCTACGTGGCGTGGGCTTCCACTTACGAGTGGAAAAATTGCTGCGGATACGATTATCTTTACGCCGGACCGTTGTTCACGCATCAGATTTCGCATCTCTGGATCGATTTTCGTGGCATTCAGGATGCGTTCATGCGCGAAAAAGGTATCGACTACTTCGAGAACACCCGCCGCGCGACTTATGCGCAGCAACAATACGCGATCGACAATCCACTGAAGTTTGCGGGGTATGGCAAAGACTGCTGGGGGATCACCGCGAGCGACGGACCCGGCCCTGAGACCCTCAAGGTGAATGGTATCGAGCGGCAGTTCTTCAATTATCTGGGGCGCGGCGTACCGTACGGACCGGACGACGGCACCGTCGCGCCGTGGGCGGTGGTGGCGTCGCTCCCGTTCGCGCCGGAGATCGTGTTGCCGACAATCGACTATCTGGTGCATCAGGTCGACCTGAAAACGGGCAATCCCTGCGGCTTCAAGGCAACGTTCAATCCGACCTACCCGAACAAGGGCAGCAATCCCTACGGCTGGGTATCGCCGTGGCACTACGGCCTGAATCAAGGGCCGATCATTTTGATGATCGAAAACTATCGTAGCGGCTTGTTGTGGCAATTGATGCGCACCTGCCCCTATATTGTCAGCGGTTTGCGGCGCGCCGATTTCACGGGAGGTTGGCTATGAACGCCACGGTGAAATGGCCATTGTGAATAGAGCGCCCCAGCGAAACGGCGTCCACGTTTCGGACCGTACAAAAACGCCTGTATGGCTTCAACGGTATGTCCCCGTTTCATTGGAACCATCATGACCGCTCAGCATTATCTGCATACCGGTCAGCGCACCTGCCATGCCGACGATGGACGCGCGCTTGCGTGTGCAGGGTCCGGCCAGGACGCATCGTTTGCCGTGGGCGCCCCCTGGCCGGAGCCGCGATTCGATGTGCACGGCGACGCGGTCATGGATCGACTGACGGGCCTGATCTGGTGTCGTCATGCCAATCTCGCGGAATTTCCCCTTACCTGGCAGGAAGCACTGGACTTCGTTACGACCATGAACCGCGAACAGCGGTTCGGCCAGCACGATTGGCGCATGCCCAATCGGCGTGAATTGCGCAGCTTACTCAGTCTGCAGACCAAATTGCCTGCGCTGCCTGAGCAACATCCGTTCATCGAGGTGTTCAATGGCTGGTACTGGACATCGACGACGGCGTCCATCAGTCCGGCGCATGCCTGGTATGTTGCGCTCGATGGCGCACGCATGTTTTACGGCGGCAAGGATCAATCCTTCATGCTCTGGCCGGTGCGTGGCAAAGGTCTGGGCGTTGTCCCGCGCACCGGTCAAAGCCTGTGTTACGACGCCGCCGGCAACGTCATTGCATGCGCCGGTTGCGGTCAGGATGGTGAATTCCGTTTCGGTGCCCCGTGGCCTCAGCCACGCTTCGAAATGCTTCAAGCCGGCGTACAGGATCGTCTCACCGGCCTGCTCTGGCGCCACAGCGCGTACCTCACACCCCAACCGGTGGTTTGGAGCGAGGCATTGGCCGCAGTGTCCAAGCTTAATCAGGACGGCGCCGCGGGCAGGACCTGGCGGCTGCCAACGATCAACGAACTGGAGTCACTGGTGGATTGCGCCGCCCACAGCCCGGCGCTGTCGTCCGGGCATCCTTTCACCGACGTGCAGGATATCTACTGGTCGTCCAGCACCAGTCTGTTCGAACCGGATTGGGCC
>JBBQDI010000089.1:0-6365 GCA_038319505.1 Burkholderiales bacterium | reverse complement strand
GCTCGGCGAGAAACGCGCTGATATCGATCGCATCGGCCGAAACAAGGGTGGGCGTGATGAACTGCGGAAAATCGAGGATTGCGAGCTTCTCGTTGAAGTCGCGCAAACACGATGGGCGGTTCAGTACGCGTGCGCCATTGGTTTCGGCAATACTCAGCAGGTGGGTGGCAAGCAGATAGTCGGTATCCACCGGTGGATCGGTGCGCATCACCACCGCGTTGAAATCCTTCAGCGTATAGATATCGGTGTGGCGGATGGCGTACCAGTCGGTGTCGGCGCGCACGTCGAGCGCGGCACAGGGCGCACGGGCAAACCCATCCTGGATGAACAGCTGGCGTGCTTCGACGGCGAACACGGCATGGCCGCGTACCGCTGCCGCGCGCATCATCGCAACCGAGCTGTCCTTGTAGGCTTTAAGGCTCGCCAGCGGATCGACTACAAACAGCAGCTTCATGCGGTTTCGTTCAAGGCTTCGTCGAGTTCGATGCTGGCGGCCAGCATCGCCAGCCGGGCGATCACGCCATAGGCGTAGAAGCGGTTGGGACTGGCGTCCGGATTGGCGCTGCGGTCGGGCATCACGCAGGTGTCGTCGAACGCCAGCGGCACGAAATGCATGCCGGGGCTGTTCAGGTTTTCGTCTGATCCGCGACCGGTGTGCACGCGGTAAAAGCCGCCGACGACAAAGTGCTCGAGCATGTAGACCACTGGCTCGGCCACGGCCCCATTGATGCTCTCGAAGGTGTAGACGCCTTCCTGAATCAATACCTCGCTGACTTCGACGCCTTCTTTGCCGACCGCCATCTTGTTGCGCTGCTTGCGGTTCAACTCGCGCACATCGTCCGGTGATTTCACCGTCATGATGCCCATGCCATAGGTGCCGGCATCGGCCTTGACGATCACGAAGGGCGGCTGGTCGATGCCATATTCGTCGTATTTGACTTGAATTTTCTCCAGCATTTCGCCGACTTTCTCGGCCAGGCACACCTCGCCCTGTCGCGCCTGAAAGTCGATCTTGCCGCACTGGTTGAAATAGGGGTCGATCAGCCAGGGGTCGATCCCCACCAGCCGTGCAAATTCGATGGCGACATGCTGGTACGCGGCAAAGTGGCGCGATTTGCGACGCGTCGCCCAGCCCGCGTGCCACGGCGGCATGATGTTTTGCTCGATGCCCTTCAGGATGTCAGGCACGCCTGCCGACAGGTCATTGTTGAGCAGCACCTCGCACGGGTCGAATCCGTCCAGCCCGATGCGGTCGCCGCGGCGTACCAGCGGTTCCAGCGTAAGGCGACCGCCTTCCGGAAGTTCCAGCGTGGTGGGCTCGGTGATGTCGGGAATCATCGTGCCGATACGCACGATGAGGCCGGTCTGGCGCAGGATGTGCGCGAGTACCGCAACGTTCTGCAGATAGAAGGTGTTGCGCGTGTGATTTTCGGGAATCAGCAACAAGCGCTGCGCATCCGGGCAAATCTTTTCCACTGCGCCCATCGCCGCGTGGATCGACAGCGACATGAAGGACGGGTTGAGGTTGTTGAAGCCGCCGGGGAACAGATTGGTGTCGACCGGCGCCAGTTTGAAGCCTGCATTGCGAATGTCCACCGAGGTGTAAAACGGCGCGGCCTGTTCTTTCCATTGCTGGCGAAACCAGTGCTCGATCGTCGGCTGCGCGTCGAGCAGACGTTTTTCCAGTTCCAGCAGCGGGCCGGTCAGTGCGGTAGTGAGGTAAGGGACCATAGAATAGAGGACTCCAAGAATGCCCTTATTTTAGGACAAGCCAGATGTTTGACATCGTTTTGTTTCAACCCGAAATTCCGCCCAACACCGGCAACCTCATCCGGCTGGCCGCCAACACCGGCTGCAGCCTGCACCTGATCGAACCGCTGGGCTTCGACCTCAGCGACAAACAGGTCGCGCGCGCCGGACTGGATTATCACGACATGGCGTGCGTACAGGTACATGCCGACTGGGAGGCCGCGCAGGCGGCCCTGCCGAATCGGCGCTGGTTTGCGGTCACCACCAAGGGTTCTGTGCAGTATGCCGACATCGCCTTTCAACCGGGCGATGTGCTGCTGTTCGGCCCCGAATCGCGCGGCCTGCCGCCCGAAATCCTGGGTCAGTTCGACGCCGGTCACCGCCTGCGTGTGCCGATGCTGCCCGGTTCGCGCAGCATGAATTTATCCAATGCAGTCAGTGTGGTGGTGTTTGAAGCCTGGCGGCAAAACGGGTTCTCCGGAGGCGGGTAGGTCAACGAACGGGTAGGCGTCGCGCCTCTTGATCCGGATTTATTTTCTGCTGATCAGCCTGCTTCGGGCTCGGGCGTTGTCTCGGTGGTTTCCACACGGTTGCGGCCGGATGCCTTTGCCTGGAACATGCAACGGTCAACCTTTCGCATCAGCGTATCCACGTCGCTGCCAGGACCGTACTCGGCCACACCGAAGCTGCAGGTCATATGCCCAACATCCGGGAAGGGCTGCATTTCCAGCATCATGCGCAGCTTCTCGGCGAGCACGCGGCCCGCATCAAGATCGCTGCCTGGCATCAGAATAACGAATTCCTCACCGCCCCAGCGCGCGAACAAATCGGTTGTCCGAATCAGGCCGCTCACTGCCAGGGTCAACTGGATCAGAACACGATCGCCGGCCTGGTGGCCAAACGTGTCGTTGATGCGCTTGAAGTGATCGATGTCGAACAAGATCAGCGTGAGCGGGCTGGAAAAACGTACAGCGCGATTGACCTCACTCGCCAACGCCTCGTCGAAACGCCGTCGGTTGGAGATGCCCGTCAGGGGGTCGGTGGTGGCAAGTTGCTTGAGCTGCTCTTCGAATCGCACGCGCTCAGACGCGTCTCGCACGATGCCTACCGCGCTCCATTGTCCACGTAACTGGATGGCAGAAAGTGAGACATCCACCGGAAACTCTCTGCCTGTTTTGTGTTTCGCCTGTTGTGTCGTGGTACGGCAGATCGAGGGCCCTTTTCCCATCTCAACGAATTGGGAAAAACCCGACTGGGCGCGTTCGAGATAGCGTTCAGGGACGGTCAGGTCGTGCAGATTCTGGCCCATGGCCTCGGATTCCGAATAACCAAACATGTGTTCCGCTCCAGGGTTCCAATAGGTCACCAGGCCGGATGCATCAATCATGATGACCGCATCCTGTGCCGCATTGGTGATGCTGCGTAGCACTTCTTCACGTTCAGCCAGTTCGCCGGAACGCAACTGGACCAGGCGCTCCAGTTCGTCGCGGCTGCGCTCGAGCACGAGTTGGGCTTCTTTTATCGGTGTGATTTCGGTACGCACCGACACATACCGGCTAGGCAAGCCATCTTCACCAACGAAAGGGAGAATGGTGGACGCCACCCAATAAAATGTGCCGTCCTTGCGCCTATTGCAGATTTCACCATGCCACACCTGGCCGGCGCGGATCGTGGTCCACAAGTCGTCATAAAACGTGTCGGCGTGCCGACCTGACTTGATCATGCGATGGTTGTGTCCCACCAGCTCTTCGCGGGTGTACTGGCTCACTTCGCAAAATTTGTCGTTCACTGCGGTGATGGTCCCGTGCAGGTCGGCGACACTGACGATGTTGTGCGCATCCAGGGCAAGCTGTCGAAACTGCAAGTTATGGTTGGATTCGTGGAGACGCTCGCTGGTGTCGGCCAAGCGGGTAACCAGGCCACTCATTCTGCGGGTGACCAGTACAAAGATTCCCCATGTCAGCAATATGCCAGCCAGTCCGCCAGCGACAAACAGCGCGGTGGCTCTGTGTTGGGCGAGCCGTGCGGATGCGGCATGTTCGTGTGTTCGCCTGATTGCGCCGTCCAATAACGTGGTCAAGGTGTTGATCATTTCGTCTTGCGCCGGAACGACTTGCTCAACCAATAATTTTTCAGCCTCGATAAGGTGTCCCGATTTCAGGAGTTCAATAACGCGATAGTGCTGCGGCATGATTGATGCCGTTTGCCTTTGATTCTGCGTCAACAAGGCGCGTTCGGTCTGGGATAACCTGAGATGCTCCAGTTGTGAACGAACCGTCCCATAGGCAGTTCCCATCCGGTAAAAACGCTGAATTTCACTGTCCTGTATGAACGGGTCCTCCGCATGCATGGCTCCGAACAGAGCCAACGTTCGTTCGCGTGCGGCAAACTGCAATCGGTAAAGGATTTCAACCGTCGCCAGTTCGTTGGAGATGACCTCATCCATCGACCGTTGGCCTACATCACCCCGCCAATAGCCCAGCGCCGTGATAAACACGATCACGGCCACCATCGCGCCAAATCCCCAGCGCATGGTGCGTGGCGTGGATGCACGTACCTCGGCAAAGTCAGAAAACAATTTCTTGTTCCGATTGGGCACGCAAGGGTTCTCCGTAATTCTTATTTATGGACACGCCCACGCTATATCAGCGTGTTCAATATTGATTTTAAGGGTACGCGCCGAAATAGCTACTCGCGTAGAGGGGTATTTGTTGACTAGCGAATCGCCATCGAGGACGGGACGTTCCTGGAATCAGGCCGTGCACTGCTGTAGCCAGGAGTGGTTTTCGGGTGCGTGAAATGTGGGCGGAAGATTGAAGCAACCGTGTCGATTGCTTAACGGTTCTTCAGAACTCGGCTTTGATTTCCCGGTTCAACAAGTCATGGACTGCCTGTGCGGCGGGCATATCTTCAAACAGCATCAGGCAAACAGCGCGGGTAATCGGCATGTCGACCTCCAGTTCCGCGGCAAGCGCAGCGACTTCGCGCGCGGTGGTGACGCCTTCTGCGACATGGCCGAGTTCGGCAAGGATGGCGTCGAGCGCCTGCCCGCGTGCGAGCCGCAAGCCAACTTGGCGGTTGCGCGAGAGGTCGCCGGTGGTGGTAAGGATGAGATCGCCGAGTCCGGACAGCCCCATGAAGGTTTCGAGGCGGCCACCGAGTTGCGTACCCAGGCGGGTCATTTCGGCCAGTCCCCGGGTGATGAGTGCGGCGCGAGCGTTGTGGCCGAGTTTAAGGCCATCGCAAATGCCGGCGGCGATGGCGATCACGTTTTTCAGCGCGCCGCCGATCTCAACCCCGATCACATCATCGTGCGCGTAGATTCGCAGGCGATGGTTGGACAGGGTTTCGGCCAGGCGCTTCGCCAGCAAGGTGTCATGCGAGGCAAGGGTGAGTGCGGTGGGGTAACCCTGCGCCACTTCCTGGGCAAAGCTGGGGCCGGACAACACACCCGTCTGGCTGTGCGTGGGCAGTAATTCGGCGATGAGTTGATGTGGCAGTTTGCGGCTGCCCGGCGCAAACCCTTTGCACACCCAGATCAGGGGGGGCAGGGCGGGGCGCGCAACCAGTGCGGCCAGGGTGGCGCGCAGGCCACCACTGGGGACAGCGATAACGATGAGTTCGGCAGCATCAACCGCGTTGTCGAAGTCGGGGTCGAAGCTGAGCGCCCCTGGGAGCGGGCAATCGGGTAAATAACGGGTATTGACGCGGCTTGCTCGCATGGCATCGAGTTCTGCCGCGTTGCGTCCCCACAGGGTGACATCATGGTGGGGGGCCCAACTGGCCGCCAGTGCTGTGCCCCAGGCGCCGGCGCCGAGCACAGACAGTTTCATTGACCCCAGACCTCTTGTGCGGGCAGCCAGCCGGTCAGCCCATCTGCATGTTTGACCGGTAGCCAGCCATAGGCGTTGGCATCGCCGGTGACCTCAAGCAGGAGGCCGGCCGCGGCACGAAACACGACGGTGGCTTCGGCGCGCGGCTGTTGCCGGACGACGCTGGTCTTGGTCTTGACCATGACGCTTCTTGCACCGCCAAGTGCGGATTTTTCGATCCATGCCAGGTGGCCGCTATAGTCGCGCACCTTGACCCAGGATTCGGTGTCGACGACGACCTCCAGCGGCAGGCCGCTGCCTGCAATGGCAACTTTTCCGGCCGCGCTCGAGGGCGCATCGTAGAGCAGGACGGCACGTCCGGTGCTGCGGTATTCCAATGCGCAAGCAGGATACGCCAGCGTGAGCAGCAAACCTGCCGCGACGAACGAACGGGCGTGAGACGGTCGCAATTTCAAACTGGAATACCGGTTGGACGCGTCCGCTTCAATGCGTTTGCGCGGGTGCCGCTTGTTCCTGTTGTGCCTTTTGTTGCTGCAGAAACAGGGATTCGAAGTTGACCGGGTTCAAGGTCAGCGGCGGAAAACCCGCGCGGATGACCACGTCGGACACCGTTTCACGCAGATACGGAAATACGATGTTGGGGCAGCCAATACCAAGCACCATCGGCAGCTGATCCTGCGGCACGTTTTGAATACGGAAAATACCGGCCTGGGTGCATTCGACCAGAAACATCACCTTGTCGCCCACTTTGGCGGTGACGGTGACCGTGATGCTGGACTGGTA
>JBBQDI010000088.1:0-6380 GCA_038319505.1 Burkholderiales bacterium | reverse complement strand
GTAATGCCGATCGGGTCAAGCATGCACTATTGCGTGGTCTTCGGGCGGGCGCTATTTTGCTGTTGCACGATGGCAATGCGGCTCGGTTATCCAGTGGCGTACCGGTTATTCTCAACGTGCTGCCTGCTGTGCTGGAGTCGGCGGCCGCTGCCGGACTGCATTTTGTCCGCTTGCGGGACGCCCGTTCATGACGCGCACACAACACAAGTGTTGCCTCGGCCGCACCCAGGAGAACAGTTTGTGAGCACCCGTCAGCCATTGCTGTGGTACCGACAAATTGCTGCCGCCCTCTGTCAGCATGTGCTGTTGAAAGCGATTGGCACCCCTCTTTTTATCGGCGTGTTTTTCGGCGCGTATTTCTACGTGCTCAAGAACCCAGCCTACCCGACCACGGTGATGCCCTTTACCTGGCTGGATCAGATGATCCGTTTTCAGCCGCAGGCGATGCTGTTGTATGTCTCCTTGTGGGTGTATGTTTCGCTGCCCCCGGCCTTGCTCGCGACGCGACGCGAGCTCTATCGGTATGGCATGGCGATGGCCGGAACCTGCCTGGTGGGGCTGTTTGTTTTTTACATCTGGCCCACTGCGGTCCCCGCCGCCGATATTGACTGGGCCCGCTATCCTGGCGTGGATTTCCTGAAGAACGTCGATGCCGCAGGCAATGCCTTTCCTTCGCTGCATGTCGCCACGGCCTTTTTTTCGGGACTCTGGCTGAACCACCTGCTGCATCGATTCGGCGCGCCGCGATGGAGTCGGCTATTCAACTGGCTGTGGTGTATCGGTATCATTTATTCCACCCTCGCCACCCGCCAGCATGTGGCGGTCGATGTGTGGGGTGGCCTGATGCTGGGTGGGGGGGCGGCCTGGCTGTCATTGCGCCACCATGGAATCATAGTGCTGACGCCCGACCGGATTTGAAGAAAATCCGGCCTGTGGAATTGATTAATAACGCACGACATTTGGATAGGTTGACTTGTTGAATTCGCTCTGGCTTTCCCATTTCACTGCTGCAAGCTGCCTGGGCCACGGCCTCGAAGCAACCCTCGCTGCCTTGCGTACGCAAAAGAGTGGCTTGGCGCCCTGCGCCTTCGAGACGGTGAATGACCTGGCAACGTATATCGGCGAAGTCAGCGGCCTGGATCAGGCGCCGTTGCCGGGGAGCCTGGCCGAGTACGAATGCCGCAACAACCGCCTCGCCCTGCTGGGCCTGCGCCAGGATGGCTTCAGTGCCGCCGTCGGCGCAGCCGCCGCACGTTACGGCCGGCGGCGGGTCGGCGTGCTGCTCGGTACCAGCACCTCCGGCATCCTGGAGACCGAGCAGGCCTTTCGCCATCGCGATCCGGAGTCTGGCGCCCTGCCGGACGGCTTCACCTATCGCACCACCCACAATACCTATTCGGTGGCTGACTTTGTGCGCACCGCGTTCAACCTGGAAGGCCCGGCGGTGGTGGTCTCAACCGCCTGCTCGTCGAGCGCCAAGGTGTTCGCCGCTGCCGCACGGATGATCGCTGCCGGCCTGATTGACGCCGCCGTCGTCGGTGGCGTCGATTCGTTGTGCCTGACCACGCTGTACGGCTTCAATTCGCTCGAACTGCTTTCACCCGAACCCTGCCGCCCCTACGACGCAGATCGCAACGGCCTCTCCATCGGCGAAGCGGCGGCCTTCATCCTGCTGCAGCGTCCGGCTGACAGCCTTGATGCCGATGCCGTGCTGCTGCTGGGCGCGGGCGAATCAAGCGATGCCCACCACATGTCATCACCGCATCCGGAAGGACTGGGGGCACGCATGGCGATGGCCGCCGCGCTGGAGTCGGCGGGTCTGCAGCCTGCCGACATCGACTACATCAACCTGCACGGTACCGCGACACCGAGCAACGATGCCGCCGAAGGCCACGCGGTGACATCGCTGTTCGGCAATCAGGTGCCCTGCAGTTCCACCAAGGGCGCGACCGGCCACACCCTGGGTGCAGCCGGCGGCCTCGAGGCGGTCATCAGCGCGCTGGCACTGCAGCACGGTTTCCTGCCGGGCGGGATCAACACGCTGCACGTCGATCCGGACATTCCCCTCCAGTACTTGACCGCCAACCGTGAGCATGCGCCGCGCCGGGTGCTGAGCAATTCCTTCGGGTTTGGCGGCACCAACTGCAGCCTGATCCTGGGGCGCGCAGCATGAGCAAGACAGCGAAGCTGAGCGCTTATCTCGACGGCATCGGCCTGATCGGTCCGGGTCTCGACAACTGGCTCGCGGCGCGCCCCATCCTGGCGGGCACCGCCGCCTACGAATCGCGCCCCCTCACGGTGGCCGCGCCGCAGTCGCTGCCGCCTGCCGAACGCCGTCGCACCGGCCTCGCGATCAAGATCGCGCTGGCGGTGGCGCATGAGGCCGTCGCCAGCGGACAACTCGATGCCCGGCAACTGGCCGCGGTGTTTTCCTCCTCCGGCGCCGACAACGACAATTGCGATGCCATCTGCAAGGTGCTGGCGTCCGACGACCGTCACATTTCGCCGACTCGCTTTCACAACTCGGTGCACAACGCGCCGGCGGGTTACTGGGGCATCGCCTCCGGTGCCATGACCCCTGCCACGGTGCTGTGCGCCCACGACGGCAGCTTCGGCGCCGGCCTGCTGGAAGCGCTGACCCAGGTCGCGGTCGAAGGCTGGGGCACGTTGCTGGTCACTTACGACATGCCTTATCCGGAACCGCTGCACGCCAAGCGCCCGTTACCATCCGCCTTTGGCATTGCGCTGGCACTTAGCCCCAAACGCAGTGCGCAATCGCTGGTGCGGATCGAGCTCAGCCTCACTGATGACGCGCCCGATGCGCTGGCCGAGCCCGAACTCGACGCGCTGCGCCGCGCCATTCCCTCGGCGCGCGGCCTGCCGTTGCTGCAGGCCGTGGCACGGGGGTCGGGCGGACGGGTGATTCTGGACTACCTGGCGCCGTTGCGTCTGGCCGTGGAGATTGAGCCATGCCGCTAGATCACGCTTGGCTGCGCGCCCACCTGCCGCACCAGGGCAGCATGTGCCTGCTCGATGCCGTTACTGAATGGGATGACCAGCGCATCCGCTGCACGGCGAGCAGCCACCGCCACGCCGACAATCCGCTGCGCGCGCACGACCGCCTGGGCGCGGCCTGCGGCATCGAGTATGCGGCGCAGGCCATGGCCGCGCACGGCGCGCTGGTGGCGGCTGCCAATAGCGCGCCGCGTGCCGGCTATCTGGCCAGCGTGCGCGGCGTCGAACTGCATGTCGCACGGCTGGATGACATGACCGCCGACCTCGACATCGAAGCAGAGCGGCTGTCGGGCGACGACAACACCATTCTTTACGGCTTTCGCGTCAGCGCCGCCGGGCGCGATTTGCTCAGCGGCCGTGCCGCCGTGGTACTGGATGCCGACAAACTGGGGAATTTGAAATGAAATGTGCATTGGTCACCGGTGGCAGCGGCGGCATCGGGTCGGCGATCAGCCGCCGCCTCGCCGCCGACGGGTATTACGTTTACATCCACGCCAACCGCAACCTGACCCGTGCCCAGGCGCTGGCCGATGCAATCAGAACGGACGGCGGCCAGGCCGAGGCCCTCGCCTTCGACGTCACCGATGCCGAGGCCTGCCGCGCGGCGCTGGAGGCGCTGGTCGCTGACACCCCGATCCAGGTGCTGGTGAACAACGCCGGCATCCACGACGATGCGGTATTCCCCGGCATGAGCGCGGCGCAGTGGCACCGCGTGCTGGATGTCTCGCTCAGCGGTTTTTTCAACGTGACCCAGCCGCTGACGATGCCGATGCTGCGCAGCCGCTGGGGCCGCATCATCAGCATCACCTCCATCGCCGGCCTCACCGGCAACCGCGGACAGACCAACTACGCTGCGGCCAAGGGCGCGCTGCATGCCGCGACCAAGTCGCTGTCGCTCGAACTCGCCAGCCGCGGGGTGACGGTCAACGCCGTGGCGCCGGGCATCATTCAGACCGACATGATCGACGGTGTGTTCGATGAAAAGATGATCGCAAGCATGGTGCCGATGAAACGCGCCGGCCGACCTGAAGAGGTGGCGGACCTGGTCGGCTTCCTCGCCTCGGAGCAGGCGAGTTATATCAGCGGCCAGATCATCTCGGTCAACGGCGGCATGATTTGATCCCGCCGGTCCACGCCCTCGCGGTCCACCAGAGCGAGGCGCTGCTGTTCTTCACCTTGCTGCAGCTGACGCTGATCGTGCTGGCCGCCCGCCTCGGCGGTGAACTCGCGCTGCGAATCGGCCAGTCGCCCGCAGTGGGCGAGATCATTGTCGGCATCCTGCTCGGGCCGTCGCTGTTCGGTCTGCTCGCTCCCGGACTTTTCCAGACGGTGTTTCATTCGACGCCGGCGGCGCCGATGCAGATGCTGTCGCAGATCGGCCTGGTGCTGCTGATGTTCCAGATCGGCCTCGAGTTCGATTTCGCCCATCTGACTGCGCGTAACAACCGCCGCGCCGTCACCCTCATCGCCAGCGCCAGCATGCTTGCACCCTTCGCGCTCGGCTTCGGTTTCGGCTACCTCAGCGCGCCGCTGCTGTCGCCCGGCGTCGACCCGCTCGCCTCGGCGCTGTTCATTGCCACTGCCTTCTCCATCACCGCCTTGCCCATCCTCGGCCGCATCATGATGGAGTTCAGGATCACCCGTCTGCCCATCGGCGTGATCGCCATCAGCGCCGCTGCCATCAACGACGTCATCGGCTGGCTGCTGCTCGCGCTCATCACCGCGCTCACTCTGGCCGAATTCAGCGCCGTCGCCTTCGCCCTCAAGGTGGCGCTGGTCGGGGTGTTTTTCATCACTTGGTGGTTCGTCGTGCGGCCGCTGATGAAGCGCGTGATCCATGCCAGCCAGGCCCGTCCGGTGCCGCTGGGCGAGAAGGCCGGACGCGGCAGGCTCACCCACAACCTGCTCGGCATCCTGCTCGCCGCCATCTTCATTTCGGCGATGGCCACCTACCAGCTTGGTATCTTCGCCATTTTCGGCGGCTTCATGATGGGCGTGATCCTGCACGACGAGCACGAACTGATCGAAGCCTGGAAGGAACGCATCGGCCATTTCGTCATGGTGTTTTTCCTGCCGATTTTCTTCACTTACACCGGTCTGCGCACGCATATCGGAAGCCTCGATTCCGCCGCCGCCTGGGGCTGGTGTCTGCTGCTGATCGCCCTGGCTACCCTGGGCAAATTCGGCGCCAGCTACCTCGCCGCGCGCTGGGCCGGCATGACGCACCACGAGGGCAAGGTGATCGGCATCATGATGAACACGCGTGCCCTGATGGAACTCATCGTCATCAACGTCGGGTTTGATCTTGGCGTCATCTCGCAGCAGGTGTTCACCATGTTGGTGCTGATGGCGATTTTCAGTACGGTGATTACGACACCGGGGTTGCGGCGGTGGTTGCCGAAGATTGGGGTGGCGGTTGCGGGGCGGCATTGAGGCGCATCCGCGACAAAGCGAACGGATGTTGAAGCAGCATGCGGATCAGCCCGGCTTGACTGCCTGAAACTCCCCCAACATCGACAACGCACGTGTTTCGATGTGCCGTTTCACGCTGGTGAAACCTGCGTTCTCCAGCGTAGCGATCACCCCGCTCGGCGGTACACAGGCTTCGATGGTGTCCCAGTAGTAACGCCACAGCTTGGCCGACTCGGCACTGCCGCCGACCAGGCGGGCCAGCACCGGCACCACGCCGCGCATATACACCTTGAGCAGGGCCTGGCTCCAGGCGCGCTCCGGCTTGGTGATCTCGAGCAGGCATAGGCGGCCGCCGGGCTTGAGGACGCGATGGAATTCGCTGAAGGCGGCTGACAGGTCGCCGATATGACGTAGTGCGTAACCCATGCTGAGGAAGTCGAAACTGGCATCGGGAAACGGGATCGCTTCCGCGCGCCCCTCGATGAGCTGAACCCCTGGAAGATTGGCGCAGGCCATCATGCCGGCGCTCGGATCGACACCCACCACCAGGGCGGGATCGCCCACCAGTTTCACCGCTTCGCGCGCCACCAGACCGGTGCCGACGCCGACATCGACAATGCGCATGCCGGGTTTCAGACCCGCCCGCACAAGCGCCTGGTTGCGGTACCAGGGGCCGCTGCCGAAGGCGAGCAGACGGTCGATGCGGTCGTAGTCGGAGGCGGTGCGGTCGAACAGCTTGCCAACGTAACCGCGTCGCTCCTGTTCGTTGGCGTAGTAGTCGGTAAGGGGCGGATGCGGGGCATGCACCGCTTGCTGGTTTGAATCAGAGGGTTTTTTCATGGGGTGTTTGACCGGTGAGTATTCAGGCGCCGCAGCAGCAGAAGCGGCAAGCGCAGCAGGAAACCCAGCATCAGCCGGAGGTGCATCCAGCTGAGCAAGGTGTTGTCGCGCAG
>JBBQDI010000087.1:0-6422 GCA_038319505.1 Burkholderiales bacterium | reverse complement strand
GCCTTCCTGGATTACATCACCATCCGCATGACGCTGGAGCATTTCGCCAACGCGCGTTCGGTGCGCAATGCGCTTGACCGTGCACGCCTGCGCCAGGCCAATCGCCTGTTTGCCAACGCCAGCAAATCCCTCAGTAAAATCGATTTGATGACGCTTGAAGCCGAAGACATCCTGGCCAGTCGTGTCTTTCTCGAAGGCAAGCCTGACATGGATGGCGATGAAGGCAGTGACGCTGTCGTCGCCTGAGTCGATAGCCCGCCATGGCAAAACAGTACGACGCGATTTCAGAGCAGCTGCTTGCGTTCATTGCGGCGCAGAAAATGTTTTTTGTCGGAACTGCAACGGCTGACAGCCATGTAAATGTCTCCCCCAAGGGCATGGATTCATTTCGTACCTTGTCCGACAAGCGGGTCATCTGGCTCAATTTGACCGGTAGCGGCAACGAGACATCGGCGCACATCCAGCAGGCCCCGCGCATGACCATCATGTTTTGTGCCTATGAAGGGCCGCCACTGATTTTGCGTCTTTACGGTACCGCCCGAGTCGTCCATCAGAATGATGAAGACTGGCCGGAGCTGTTTGCGCATTTCAAGCCCCTGCCGGGCGCGCGGCAAATCTTTGACCTTGCCGTCGAGATGGTGCAAACCTCATGCGGTATGGGCGTGCCGTATCTTTCCTACACGGGGGACCGGCCCCTGCTTGCCGACTGGGCGAGCAAAAAAGGCGAAGATGGCATACAGCAGTACTGGAAAGATAAAAATCAATCGAGTATCGACAATATTCCAACCTTCATCATCGAGAAAAATATCAAATCATGATGACTATTCAGCCATGAGCGAGCGCGATACATGACACTCAACGAACTCTATAGCGGAATGCGTGCCGCGCTGGACGGACCCGCAGATCCCGCGACCATTGACCAATTGACGACCGAGGCATCCCGCTTTGCCAGTACCGTGGGCTGGGCCGAAGGCGTGATCGACAAAGATGGGCGCATCGCCGAGGCCTTTGAGAAGCTCAGGGAAAAAGCGCTCGAACATTTTCAACAAACCCGCGACACCAACAGCGCGAGCTTGCACGATGCACTGGCAGACCTCATCCTTGCCATTCGCACCCACGACGACGATATCGATCCGTCTCCCGACAACGAAGGTCACGATATCTAACCGTTACCCCGGCACTGGAACGGCCTGACTCGATCACGCCGCCCGGGTGCCGGCCGGGGGTGACGCCGCTTCGAAGCCTGGCAGCGGGAGCATCTGGGCGCATGTGGCTGGCTGCCACGATCATGGCCCGACTCAACTTGGAGACGTGAAAGCTATGTATAACCAACCGATAGGAGATCGCTTTGACAGACTGTTCAGCCGCGCCATATCCGTCGCCAGCCCGACTACCTGGCTGGCGCAATCAGGCTGCCATCTGGTGAGCATTCACCCATAGAGGCCCTTCAGTTGGCACATGATGAATGCGCGAAGCAACCCGATTTTGCGGAAGCGTGGTGCCATTAGCCAGATCTTCAGCGTGAAAATGGGTGAGTTGGGACGGATTTCCAAGCGTTTGAACATCTGCCGAACCAGCGTCGCAACCAGGCGGCACATTGCCGGCTTCGCCCGGTTCGACATGTGCGGAGCCACTTCGCAGGTTTAGAAGAAAGCTGGGTCACGCGTTTTCGATGCGGCATGATGTCTTTCAGGGGCATGTGAATGTGGCGTTGTTCCTGGCGGCGATAACAATATTGCCTTTGTTTTCATCAATGAAGGCTATCCTACCGACTGGGCACGGTTGAATAATCAGGCGAAGGCGCTTGCTAACCAGGTTTACCGTACTTCTGAAAAATTGTGCAAGGGGCCTGTTCAGCGGGTCGCGAACTGTCAGCACAAGCTCACATTACTTCAAAAAACAAGGCTTAGATTATGTTGGCGATTATGAAATACATGAAAGGGCATGGCGAACTGCTCGACACCGAGATCGCTACGGCGACGAAAATTCCGTTGGCGGATGTGCGGCTTCACCTGTCTGAGTTGGCGAAAAAGGGCGACGTGATCGAATGCCACTCAATACGATTCATTAATGGTAAAAAAAGCGAAGGGATGTTGTACCGGGTATCGGGGTTTACCCCGGCAGCCAGCCCTGGAAGGAAGCCCAAAGCGTAGGCGGATGATATGCGCCAGGCCTGACGTGACGGGCTCTGGATCGCAAGGATGTTGATACAAACCCATGGTTTGACGCATGTGGTTCAGCGCGATATGTGACCTGTCGCAGGCTGCGTGTCGGCAATTTCAGCCAGCACATCCAATACGCTCACGGTAGCATCTGGCTGCCCCAGCTTGTCCATCAATCCGAATTTTTGCAATTTTTGCGCGAGTTTGGAATTGGCTTCGCATACCCGAACACGTATATGGCGCTGCTGAAAATGACGCGTCACATCGGCCAGCGCCTGCATCGCGGTCGCATCGACGAATGGAACCCGCCCCAACCTGAAAATGACCACACGCGCCTGATCGTGAAGTCCGGCCAGGGTGCGCTCAAAGGTCGCGACAGCACCAAAAAACAGGGGGCCGTCAATCGAGTAGATCTGCACACCGTGCGGCACGCCCACCGGACACAGGGCAGCCAGGCTGGCTTCGCTCTCGCCCTCGATGCTGACGGTTTCGCTCATGCGTTTCATAAATAGCAGCGCCGCCAGTAACACACCGACGTTGACGGCAATGACGAGGTCGGCGAACACCGTGAGAAGAAAGGTGATGAGCAGCAGCGCCTTGTCGTTGATCGGTGCATGGCGGAGCAAATCGATAAAGTGCCGTACCTCGCCCATGTTCCATGCCACCACGAACAGGATCGCGGCCAACGCGGCCAGCGGGATGTGTGCGGCCAGCGGCGCCAGGGCAACGATGACGGCGAGCAGAGTCAAGGCATGAACGATGCTGGCAAGCGGACTGTCACCGCCGTTGCGAATGTTGGTCGCAGTGCGCGCAATCGCGCCGGTCGCGGCAAACCCCCCGAAAAAGGGCGTGGCAATATTGGCGATGCCCAGGCCGACCAGTTCCTGGTTGGGATCATGGCGGGTGCCGAGCATGCCGTCTGCCACCACGGCGCACAGCAGGGACTCGATCGCACCAAGCATGGCGATGGTAAAGGCCGGACCCAGGAGTTCGAGAACACGCGCGAAGCTGACCTGGGGCAGATGCATCTCGGGCAGGCCCGATGGGATGCCACCGAATGCGCTGCCGATAGTGGCCACCCCATCAAACTGGAAATAAGCCTGCGCTGCCGTGACCGCCAGCATGGCGATGAGCGGACTGGGGATGCGCCGGGTAAGGCGCGGCGCTATCACCACAATGGCCAGCGCAGCCAGGGACAGGAGGGTGCTCGGAAAATCCAGGCCGGGCAGGGCCTCGACAAGCACGGCCAGTTTTTCATGAAAATGGTGGCCACTTACTGCAGGATGCAAGCCAAAGAAGTCCTTCCATTGGCCAACCCAGATGATGATTGCGATACCGGCAGTAAAGCCGGTGATCACCGGGGTGGGTATGAAGCGGATGATGCCGCCCAGTTTCACCAGACCCATCGCCAGCAGGATTAGCCCCGCCATCAGGCTGGCAATTTGCAGGCCATCAATGCCGTATTGCGCGGAAATTCCCGCCAGGATGGCGATGAATGCACCGGTTGGTCCGCTGATCGAAACGCGCGAACTCCCGAACAGAGCGGCCAGTACGCCGGCGACGATGCCGGTGTATATCCCTTGTTCCGGGCGCGCCCCGCTGGCAATGGCAAAAGCCATGGCCAGCGGCAGGGCGACTACCCCGACTACTAAACCGGCGCCGATGTTGCGCAGGAGATGGCGCCGTTGGAACAATCCGGCTTGCCAGGACTCCAGTACGGCGATCATGTCGGTTGTCTAGAACTCGTTGCGGATGCGCTTGTAACCCTTGACCAGTTCATTGTTGGCTTGCGTCACGCTTTCGGAAAAATCAGCCACGTCCGGCGTGACGCGTTCGATCGTTGTCAGATCGGCATCGGAGTGGATGTTGGCGGTGGACGGGATATAGAAGCTGTGAGGCACTTCGCAGCCTTCCACCACGGAGTTGTGGCGGATCACCGAATGGCTTCCGACCACGCAGTTGAATAGTACCGAGTTGAATCCGACGAACACGTTGTCACCCACGGTGCAGGGGCCGTGCACGATAGAGCGGTGCGCGATGGAGGTGCCTCGTCCAATGGTGACACCGCCGCCGGCTTTGCAGTGGATGACCACGCCATCCTGAATGTTTGAATTGGCTCCAATGACTATGGCCTCCATTTCGCCTTTTTCATCAACTTCGTCAGCGCGGATAACGGCATAGGGGCCAATGAAAACATTCTCTTCTACGATAACCTTGCCACAAAGAATGGCGGTGGGGTCGACAAAGGCGCTTTCGTGGACTACGGGCAAATGCCCGGAAGGATTTCTGCGGATCATGATGTGCGTGCCTCTCCATTGGGTAAGCGCTGGTGACAAATCGGGAAGGCACGAATCGAGCAATTACGGCATATTTCATTGTCGAGCTTGGGATAAATGGTTTCGCTGGGGCGGGTTTGGGCCGGGAACAGGTTTTCCTCACCCACGTCCTTCATGAAACCAGCCCGCCGCAGGGTGTTGGCCAAGCTCTCCTTCATCCGGTAAAAATACAGGGCGCCACCAATTTTCCGCCGCTGGCGTGCTGCTTCCGCCAGAAACTCCGCCCCCGCAAGGTCAGCAAAATTAATACCGCTGGCCATCACGATCAGATGCTTGTGGTCAGGCTCTTGCTCTTCGATCTCCTGCAGTTGCTGCTGCAGGTTCGCCACGGCACCAAAGAAGATGGAGCCATTGAGTCGCAGCATTTTGACCTGGGGACATTCCGGGCGCTCGTCGAGTGGGACGTAATGATAGTTATTCGGGTCGGGGTCGGGCAATACCGCTTCAAGCGAGGGGCGAGAGGTGCGATACAAATAGAATGCCAGCGATAGGGCGATACCGAAGAAAATGCCTTTCTCCAGATCGATCAGCGTGCCGATCAGCGTCACCCACAGGACGATGGTTTCCTGCCGGCTGATTTTGGGCAGCAGGCCGATGTGGTGGAAGTCGATCAGACCCCACGCCACCAGAAACAGAATCCCGGCCATTGCCGCATTGGGCAGATAGGCTGCCAGGGGGGCAACCAGCAACAAAATCACTACCAGAAACAGGGATGCAAACACGGCGGCCAGTGGGGTACGTGCGCCTGCGGCGTAGTTGACTCCGCTACGGTTGAACGATCCGCTGGAGGCATAACTGGAGAAGAAGCTGCCAACCACGTTGGATAAACCCTGGCCGACGAATTCCTGATTGCCATCGATGCGCTGGCCGGATTTGGTGGCGACGGCACGTGAAATGGACACCGCCTCGGTCAACGCCAGCATGGTAATGATCAGAGCAGGGAACAGCATCTGGTTCAGCGCGGAAAAGGAGAAATCCGGTGTCGACAGCGGCGGCAAGCCAGCCGGCAATGCGCCCACGGTTTCGATGTGGGTGACGTCCACGCCGTATTGGGCATTCAATCCCAACGCTGCGAAGCTGCCTACCAGCATGGCAGCAATCATGTAAGGAAATTTAGGGAAGAATCGCTTGACCAGAATGCCCGAGGCCAGCGTGATGACCGCGACCGACGTGACGTAGGGGTCGATGCTGCTGATGTTCTCAACGAACATTTCCAGGATTTTGAAGAACGGCGTACCGCGCGGGATGGTCATGCCAAAGAAGTTCTTGATCTGGCTGCCCGCGATGAGCATCGCCGCGCCTGCAGTAAAGCCGATCACCACCGTATGCGAAATGAAGTTGACCAGCACGCCCATGCGCGCCAGCCCCAGGATGAGCTGAAACACCCCGGTCATGAACGTCATGGTCAGCACCATACTGATGAATTCGGGTGTGCCGGGATGGGCAAATGGGCTGACTGATGCAAATACGGCGATGGAAATCGCAGTGGTGGGGCCCGACACCAGATGCCACGATGATCCGAACAGAGCTGCCACTATGGCTGGCATCATGGCTGCGTAGAGGCCGTATTCCGGGGGCAAGCCTGCGATGGTCGCAAAGGCGACCCCTTGCGGCAGCACAATGAGGGCGCCGGTGAGTCCCGCCATCAAGTCGCTGCGGCTGGTGCTGGCGTTGACCGAGGGCCACCAGCGTAAGAAGGGAAGTGCTCTGTAAACCCAGAGGGGACAAACGGGCGCGTATTTCGAGAATAATTTTAATAGCATAATGGCGGCATTTTAATACATTAGCGCCTGATGAAACAGCACTAACAGTGGGCTTGCAAGAGATGCTGGGGTCAAAGTGCTCTGGGGTTCAGGCGCTCGGTGCGACGTACGCATCCGCCGGACTGGGTGATTAGTAACCATCCATGAAAATCCAGGGTGAT
>JBBQDI010000086.1:0-6463 GCA_038319505.1 Burkholderiales bacterium | reverse complement strand
ATTTGACGCATGGTGACAGACATGTAGTACTCCTTAAAGGGTTAAGCCTCCACCCGTCAGCAGCCGCGCGCCGTTGCCTGGACGCGCGCCCACCCTTTTAATGACAGGTGTGCGAATTTATCCGAACAATTTCGGACAGCCCATAATTCTAATGGGATAAGGCTTTCTGATCAAGAAGAAACATCCCCTTCTGCACCCGCGCCGCCGTCTGCAATGAAATCGCCCTGGCCTCCAGTCGCTGCCGGCACAACTTTGCAGACGTGCCTGCCAACCCTCCAGCCTCCAGGCTTCCAGCCCGCCGGGCAGAAACTCAATCCCTGAGCCGCCCAAAGCTGTCAAGGCTGTTCCGTCACGGCTTCAGCGCGATAGAATGCGGCTTTAGCTTCTACCCCCTGATACATGACTGTCACTATCAAATCCGGCGCCGAGATCGAAGGCATGCGCGTAGCCGGCCGGCTAGGCTCGGAAGTACTCGACTACATCACGCCCTTTATCACGCATGGCGTCACAACGGGCGAGCTCGACCGGCTATGCCACGACTACATGGTGAATGTGCAGGGCACCATCCCGGCGCCGCTGAACTATGCGCCACCCGGTCACGCACCCTATCCCAAATCGATCTGCACTTCGGTCAACAATCAGGTGTGCCACGGCGTACCGGGCGACAAGGTGCTGAAAAACGGCGACATCGTGAATCTCGACATTACGGTGATCAAAGATGGCTGGCACGGCGACACCAGCCGCATGTTTGCGGTGGGCGAAGCGTCCATTCAAGCCAAACGCCTGATCCAGGTGACCTATGAATCGATGTGGGTCGGCATCACCCACGTCAGGCCGGGCGCACGGCTCGGCGATATCGGCCATGCGATCCAACGCTTTGCCGAAAAACACGGTTACAGCGTGGTGCGCGAATTCTGTGGCCACGGCATCGGCCTCAACTTTCACGAGGATCCGCAGGTCCTTCACTACGGCAAACCCGGTACCGGCCTGATGCTGGAACCCGGCATGACCTTTACCATCGAACCCATGATCAACGCCGGACGGCGCGACATCCGCCAGATGCCGGATGGCTGGTCCATTGTCACCAAGGATCGCAGTCTGTCAGCCCAATGGGAACACACGATACTGGTTACCGACACCGGTTTTGAGGTGCTGACCGTCTCGGCGGGCAGCCCTGCCGCCCCCGACCCCCTTCAACCGCCTGCGTGACCACAGCGCCGTTCGCCGACCTTCGCGAGCGACTCAAATCGGGTCGTGCGGCGCTGGCCGCAGCCTATCTGAAGAAACCGGAGGTCGCTCACTATCTGACGCGCCACGCGGCTTTGGTCGATGGTGTGCTGTCGGAAATCAATACCCGACTCACGCTGCCTGACAGTTTTTGCCTCGCCGCCGTTGGCGGATTCGGGCGGGGCGAACTCTTCCCCGGATCGGATGTGGACGTGCTGCTGCTAATACCGCAAGAGCCCACAGCCGAACATAAAACCGCACTGGAAAACTGGGTGCAGGCCTGCTGGGACGTGGGGCTGGAAATCGGCCATAGCGTGCGGACCATTGATAATTGCATCACTGAGGCGGATGCCGACATCACCGTGGAAACCAACCAGCTCGAAGCACGCTTCGTGTGGGGTTCGCTCACGTTGTACGACGCATTCAAACGCCGGTTTTATGCCCGCTTCGACGCCCAGCATTTTTTTGACGGCAAACTGGCTGAACAGCAGGCCCGCCACGCGCGCTTTGATGACAGCGCCTACTAACTCGTACCCAACCTCATGGACAGTCCGGGCGGCCTGCGCGTCTTGCTTACGATTCACTGGATAGCCCGGGCCTGCGGCATGAGCGACGGCTGGTATGGGCTCGCGCGAGCCAATCTGCTCACCCGGGCCGAAGCGCGGCGCATAGCCCACGTCGAAAGCGCCTTGTCAGACCTGCGGATTCACCTGCATTTACTGGCCAAGCGGCGCGAAGACCGGCTGGCCTTCGATTACCAGACCGAGCTGGCAGCACAACTGGGGCTTACCGCCACCGCGCACAAGCGCGCCGGCGAGCACCTGATGCAGGGGTATTACCGCGGCGCCAAGCTGGTTCAACGCGCCAATGACATCCTGATCCAGTCGCTTCGGGTGCGGCTGTTTCCGGTGACCGCCCCCCCCGAGCCAATCGATGAAGATTTTCAGGTGCGTGCGAACCTGCTTGAATCTCGAACCGCCGACCTGTTCAAACGCAAACCCGACGCGCTGCTGCGAATTTTCATCCTGTACGCCCAGCATCCCACGCTAGCGGGGTTTGAACCGGCCACGTTGCGTGCATTATGGCGTGGCCGCACGCGCATCAACGCCGCATTTCGCGCCAATCCGGCGCACCGCACCCTGTTCATGGAACTGCTTCGTCAGCCCCGGGGCGTTACCCGGGCGTTGCGCGCAATGCACCGCTATGGCCTGCTGGGGTGTTACATCCCAGCGTTTGGCCGCATTGTCGGGCAAATGCAGCACGACCTATTTCACGTCTACACCGTGGATGAACATATCCTCACTGTATTGCGCAACGTGCGACGCTTGACCATGCAGGAGCATGCACACGAACTGCCACTTGCCAGCCGGTTGATCGCCACGTTCGAAAAGCCCGAACTGTTGTATCTGGCCGCGCTGTTTCACGATATTGCGAAGGGGCGTGGCGGCGACCATTCCGAACTCGGCATGGCCGATGCACTGCAGTTTTGCAGTCAACATGGGCTCGACAATACGGACAGCGAACTGGTCGCCTGGCTGGTCGGCATGCACCTGGTGATGTCACGCACCTCACAAAAAGAGGACATCAGCGACCCCGAGGTCATTGCCGCCTTTACCGCCAGAATAGGCAGCACGCGCCGCCTGACCGCGCTATACCTGCTGACCGTGGCGGATATCCGCGGCACCAGCCCCAAGGTGTGGAATGCCTGGAAAGGCAAGCTGCTGGAAGATCTTTATCAGGCAGCACGGGCCCGGCTGGCGGGCGACGACGAAGCCCTGTCAGATGTCGTCACCAAGCAATCTGAGGCCCGCATCAACCTGGCCCTTTATGGGCTGCCAAACAATGCAGCAGACGCGCTGTGGCAGCATCTCGATAAACGGTACTTCATCCGTTTCGACGCCCGCGACATGGCCTGGCAAGGGCGCATGCTGTGGCGTCACGTTGACAGTCCCAGCGCCATTGTGCGGGCGCGCCTGTCACCCGTCGGCGAAGGGATTCAGGTCCTGGTGTACACCCCCGACCGCTCTGACCTGTTTGCGCGTATTTGCGGCTTTTTCGCGCGCATCCAGTACACCATCCTCGAGGCCAAGACCCACACCACCCGGCACGGCTACGCGCTGGACAGTTTTCAGGTGATGGACCTGGAAAATCGCGGGATCCACTACCGCGACTTCCTGAGCTTTGTGGAACATGAACTGACCCGAGACCTCGATCCTGCACGCCCCTTGCAGGCGACGCCACGCGGCCGATTGTCACGTCACCAGCGTCACCATCCTTACCCTACGACTGTCCGTTTGGAGGCAGACGCACCAGGCTACGGCCACATGCTGTCGATCACCTGTCCGGATCGGGGCGGCTTGCTGTTTGAAATTGCAGAAGTGTTGATGCGACATGAGGTAGGCGTCTACTCAGCCAAAATCGATACCCTGGGTGAACGGGTCGAAGATACCTTTTTGCTGCGGGGAGACGCTTTGCAGACACCCGCAGGAATCGAGGCACTGACAGCCGATGTACGCGAAGTGCTGAAGTGACCCCTGAATGGATTCAGAGTGCCGGACGCGCGTATTCGTCCACGTAGCGCCCGCGTGCCGGGGCCTTGCGTGCCGGGGGGGATTTTTTGCGACCGTCTTCGGAAGGTTTTTTTGTCTTTTCTTCCAACTCGGCTTTGGTGCGATTGCGGCCGCGGCCGGGGCGCACCGATGTGCTCACCCCCACAGCATCAGCCAGACTCATGTCCAGCGCCCACTCAACAGCCAGGGGTGCCTTGACAGGCTCCGCTTCACCCCTGTTTTTGCGAACCCCGCTTTGTGAATTCCATGGCTCGACACTTTTCGACTGCGCTTTGATTCCGTTGCGCGGTACGCCAACCGGACCACTCATGCTGCCTCCCGCCATACCTTGAGGCTGCCCGCAAGCGTATGGGTCAGCGCGATCAGACTGCCGAGCGTATCGGCACTGGGTGTGGCCTCGCACGCACTGATTTTGCTGTCGGCATACACCGACAGAATCAATAAATTGTGTTGTACTTCAAGTGGCAGTGTCAGGGCGCCTTCAGCCAGTGCCGTTTGAATCCCATCCCACACGACGCGACTATCATCAAGGGCGGCAGTCAGATGCGCCTGGCGGTTAGGGGCGTTCCAGTAGCGCTGCACCGCCATCAATTGGGCGGCAATGTCGTCGAGCTGCACCACGTCACCCAGCATCACACCGGCGTGGTGAATGCGGCGCTGGGCCTGCTGGATATGTTGTTCCGAGCTCATCGTTATCCTTGTTGCATGATCCGGGGCACCTTACCCACGGTTACGCTTCAAGTTAGCGGCGAAGACAGGAACAACTTTAGGCATGCTAAATGCGTGCCAGCAAGCGTCGAAACCCCGTCAATCGTCCTGCAAATGCTGGCCAGGAAACAGGGTGTCGGCAAACCCGAAGTTTCGCAGGTCACGGATCCGCATCGGATAAAGCATGCCGTTCAAGTGATCGACCTCATGCTGCACTACCCGCGCGTGAAAATCGCTCACGCTGCGGTCAATGTGTTGCCCGGTCGCATCGAAGCCCTGATAGCGCAGGGCGACATGGCGCGGCACCAGTCCGCGCATCCCGGGGACCGACAAACAGCCTTCCCATCCTTCCTCCATCGTATCTGATAGCGGGGTAAGAACCGGGTTAATGAGGACGGTGAAGGGCACCGTTTCGACATCCGGATAGCGCGGGTTGGCCTGTTCTGGATCAACGTTGACCTCGAAAATCACCACCTGCAGGCCCACGCCGATTTGTGGCGCCGCCAGTCCGGCACCGTTGAGCGCGCGCATGGTGTCATGCATGTCGACGATCAGCTGAGCCAGTTCGAGCGAGGCAAAATCTTCCACCGGCCGCGCAGGCGCGAGCAGGCGCGGGTCACCCATTTTCAGGACATCGCGGATGGCCATGGTGTTTCCAATTGCTTTAAGTCATCATCTTCCAGCCAGCGCCATTCACCGGGCGCCAGGGTTGCCGGCAAGTGATAATTTCCGATGGCTTCACGATGCAGGCTGCCCACCCGATTACCCGTGGCGCCAATCATGCGTTTGACCTGATGGTATTTACCCTCGCTCAAGGACAGGCGCAGCGTGTGCGTATCGATTGATTCACATGCCAGCGCAGCGATCGGCGCAGGCTCGTCATTCAGCTGAACCCCCGTGCGCAAGGCTTCCAGCATGGCATCCGTCACCGGATCGACGCAGGTGGCACGGTACATTTTGGCCACCCCTTTTTTGGGCGAAATCATGCGATGAATGAACTGGCCATCGTCGGAAAACAGCAGCATTCCGCTGGTGTCCTGGTCGAGTCGCCCCACACACTGGACACCCCGTTGTGACAACTCGGGTGGCAACAGGGAAAACACGCTGGGATGATGGCTGGGGTGATGTGAGCATTCGTACCCGACGGGCTTGTGCACCAGCACGTAGGCTTGTTCACGATAAGGCCAGGTTACCCCGTCAAGCGTCAATTCCAGCCCGGCCGGGTCAACCTCGGCGTCGGGGTTATCGCACACCACGCCATTGACCTCGACTTCGCCAGCATGCACGCGCGCCGCACAGGCTTTACGTGAGCCGAATCCTTGTGAGCGCAGGGCCTTGTCGAGTTTCATGCAGAAATCTTCATCACGAATTCAGAATTGACACAGCCCGGCAGAATCGTTGGTAACCAGTTGCTCAAGCAGATGCCGCACCTGCAGCATCACTTCACCCAACACCGCCTGGATTTCCCCCATCTGGATGCCATCCGCTGACAGCCCTCGTCCCGCAGCGGCGTTCACCACGGCCACCACGGCCGCATAGCAAAGCTCGAGTTCGCGCGCCAGGTAGGCCTCCGGCATACCGGTCATGCCCACCATGTCGGTGCCATCGCGCTCGATGCGGTTGATTTCTGCAGCCGTTTCCAGGCGTGGTCCCTGTACTGCGCCATACACCCCGCCGTCGCGCAGGCGGATGCCTGCGCTGGTTGCGGCCTGTAGCAGCGCGGCACGCATAGCGTCGCAATAGGGAAAGGTGAAATCAAGATGAATCACCGGCTTGTCGCTTTCGACAAAATACGTAGCGGCACGGCCATGCGTGTAGTCGATGATCTGATCCGGGATAACCAGCGTGCCGGGGATCAGATCTGGATGGATGCCGCCGACGGTGGCCACCGATACAATGCGATCGACGCCATGTTCCTTCAGTGCCCACAGGTTGGCACGGTAATTCACCCCATGGGG
>JBBQDI010000085.1:0-6574 GCA_038319505.1 Burkholderiales bacterium | reverse complement strand
GGGGGGGGTTCGTTGCGCGGGGCGCGGTCGCCATCGCCATCCTGTATCGCATCCTGCAACTGTTGATGCAACAAGCGAATTTGTTTCTGCATCAAATCGATTTGACCCTGCTGGCGAATCACCGTCTGGTTGAGCGTTTCGATCAGGTCCTCGGCAAATGAAAGCTTGGCTTCGAGTTCGTTGAGTCGTTCTTCCATCATGGATTTCCAGATTGTGCGGATGCATTTAACAGCGGGGTGACCAGTTTTTCCAGCCTGGGATAATGCAACTGGCCTGAAATCTTGTGGCGAATATGGCCCTCGGCATCGATGATAAACGAGGTGGGTACGCTGCTGACGTTGCCAAAGGCTGCGGCCACCGACGCGTTGGTCGGTGCAGCCATGAAAGCGTAGTCTTTATCCTTCATCCAGGCGGAAATTTGTTCCGGCGTGTCATCAATGCTGATCGAGACAACTTCGAACCCTTTGTCGCGATAGTCTTGCCAGAAGGCATCGATCACCGGCTTTTCCTTGCGGCAATACGGACACCAGGTCGCCCAGAAGTTCACCAGTACGACTTTCCCCTTGAGCGACGCGCTGGTCAGCACTTGGCCGGCGGGCAGCGTCACCTGCCAGGGTGAGACCGCCTGATTTTCGTCGCTGACGTCGGCCGGGGGGCGAAACCACAGCCAGGTGACCAAACCCAGTAAAATCAGGGTCAGCGGACTCGGTGTCCATTTTTTGGCTGTTTTGATCAGATCGGCGGCGCGTTTATTCATGTTGTGGCTGAAATCGTTTCATATCGTGATGGTGGTGAGCTGGTTCGCCGGCTTGTTCTACCTGCCGCGTATCTTTGTCAACCTGGCGATGGAAACGCACGACGTGGCGTACGATCGCCTGCTCATGATGGCGCGCAAATTGTATCGCTTCGTTTCGCCCATCATGTGGCTGACGCTGATCACGGGTACTTGGCTTTGGCTGGCCTATTTCCCGTTCAGTATGAACTGGATGTGGATCAAACTCTTGCTGGTCGCCGGTCTGGTCGGCTATCACCATGTATGCAAAAGTGTGTTGCGTGCATTCGAGGCCAGACAGAACACCAAATCGCATGTTTGGTTCCGCTGGTTCAATGAAATCCCGGTCATTGTGCTGTTGATCGTGGTTTTGCTGGTGGTACTGAAACCTTTTTAAGTCAATCTCTGCAAGAAAGCCCCGTTTGAAACCCGAAACTCGCCGACCCAAAACATCGCATCCTGTCCGCCCCGAGCGGGAGGCGCTGCCGCTTGCCAGTCACTTCGCCACCTGCCCGCGTGGACTGGAGGCTCTGCTGGAAGCCGAACTCACAACGGCCGGTGCACAGGTGGTGCGTCAGGTGCCTGCGGGCGTGCTGTTCATGGCAGATGCCGCGGCCGAGATGCGCGCCAACCTCACCTCGCGCATCGCCACCCGCATTCTGCGCAAGGTTGGGTTTACCCGCTATCGCAAGGAGGAGCACATCTACCGCGCCGCGCTCGATCTGCCGTGGCCGGAGTGGTTTGACGTGAAGAAAACCATCGCGGTGAAAGTGGGTGCGCAGAACGCGCCGCTCAAAAGCCTCAATTTCATCACGCTCAAAATCAAGGACGCGATTTGTGACCGCTTCCGCGAGGAAACGCGTGAACGCCCGAGCGTTGATACCGAAGCACCCGATGTGCCGGTGTACGCATTTTTCACCGCCGACGCGGTGACCTTCTACCTCGACACCTCGGGTGAGCCGCTGTTCAAGCGCGGCTTCAAGCGCGAGGCGAGCGCGGCGTCAATCAAGGAAAACTTGGCCGCGGGCCTGTTGCTGTTGTCCGGCTGGGAACCCGGCACGCCCTTGCTTGACCCGATGTGTGGCGCGGGCACCATCCTGCTCGAGGCCGCGGACATGAGTTTGAATCGTGCGCCGGGGCGTGACCGTCATTTTGCGTTCGAGCATTACCGCGACTTCGATGCCGCGCTATGGAAGCGCATCAAGGGCGAAGCGCAGGCGCAGGAAAAGCCGCTGACGAAGCTGCCTATTTTTGGCGCCGACCAGGATCGCTGGGTACTCGACAAGGCGCGCAACAATCTTGCCATCGCGGGCTATGCCGACGCGATCGAACTGCAGGTGTCCGATGTGCTCGCCCTGAAAGCGCCCACGCCGGTTGGCACCCTCGTTACCAACCCGCCCTACGGCGAGCGCATCGGCGATTCTGAAGATCTGGCTGATTGGTATCCGCTACTGGGCGACTGGATGAAACAAAATCTCAGCGGCTGGGAGGCGTGGATCATTTCCGGTGATCCCCTGCTGCCCAAGTTGCTGGGTCTCAAAGCCAGCCGCCGCATTCCGTTGTTCAATGGCCAGATCGAAACCCGCTTCCTGCAATACAAGATTGTCGCAGGCACAATGCGGCCAGTGAAGCCGTCAGCTGCAGCGTCCTGAGCCCACCCCATGCTGACCGCGTCCCTTCGCCTCAGCGGTACCCTCAGCGATGGCGCCGAGGTGGTCCGCAGCTACTATCTGGTGGCAGATTTCAGCGAGCATGGCAGTGGCAAAGCGTCGGTCATGCCGTTGTCGCTCGGCGCACCGATGGCTGATGACGATCAATTGAATCTGGAATATGGGGATGAGGAAGCGGCGCTGAAAGCGGCCGCCGAAGCGATCAAGGCCTTGCCCGGCAATCAGGGGCTGGAAGTACGGGCCGTGATTAACCCCGAATAGGGGAGGACTTCGTCAGACGAGATCCAGGTGGTCAAGCCCCGACATCATGTCGCGGTCCTTGGATTCATGGCCGTGCAGTTTGATCTTCAGACGCAGGTCGTTGAGGCTGTCGGCGTTCCTGAGGGAATCCTCGTAGGAAATCATCCCGGCTTCGTACAAGTCGAACAGTGCCTGGTCGAATGTCTGCATGCCCAGTTCGCGCGACTTCGACATCAGATCCTTGATCTCGTGCACTTGCCCCTTGAAGATCATGTCGGCTATCAGGGGCGAATTAAGCAGGATTTCAACTGCGGCAACGCGGCCGTTGGTGCCTTTGCGCGGGATCAGGCGCTGCGAAATGAAGGCTTTAAGGTTGAGTGACAAGTCCATCAGCAGTTGATCGCGACGTTCTTCGGGGAAGAAGTTGATGATGCGGTCGAGCGCCTGGTTGGCGCTGTTGGCGTGCAGCGTCGACAGGCAGAGGTGGCCGGTTTCAGCAAAGGCGATGGCGTACTCCATGGTTTCGCGGTCGCGAATCTCGCCGATGAGGATGACATCGGGCGCCTGACGCAAGGTGTTTTTGAGCGCCGAGAACCAGTTGTCGGTGTCGATGCCCACTTCGCGCTGGGTGATGATGGATTTCTTGTGCTCGTGCACATATTCGATCGGGTCTTCGACCGTGATGATGTGATCGCATGAATTTTCGTTGCGATGACCGACCATGGCGGCCAGCGAGGTCGATTTGCCTGATCCGGTCGCGCCCACAAAAATCACCAGACCCCGTTTGATCATGGCGACGTCGCGCAGAATGGGCGGCAGATTCAGTGATTCCATCTTCGGAATGGTGGTGTTGATCGTCCGCATCACGACGCCCACGCGCCCCTGCTGCACGAAGACGTTGACCCGGAAGCGGCCGATTTCCGGCGGGCTGATGGCAAAGTTGGATTCGTTGGTCGCCTCGAAATCCTTCCACTGCCGCTCATTCATGACCGATTGCGCCAGTTCGCTGGTGTGTGCAGGCGTCAGACTCTGGTTCGACACCGGGGTAATCTTGCCGTCCACTTTGATGGCAGGCGGAAAACCGGCGGTGATGAAGAGGTCGGAGGCGTTCTTGGCCAGCATCAGGCGCAACAGGTCGTGGACAGTTTTTTCGGCATTCATCGTGTGGTCCTCAACCCAAAAATGAGTCTTTGTTTTGTGCTGCGTTGCGTGCAACGCCCGATGCAACCAGGTTGCGTTTCACCAGATCCTGCAGGCACTGGTCGAGCGTCTGCATACCCAGGTTACCGCCGGTCTGGATCGACGAATACATCTGCGCAACCTTGCCCTCGCGGATCAGGTTGCGAATCGCGGGGGTGCCGATCATGATTTCATGTGCGGCGATGCGGCCGAGTCCATCCTTGGTTTTCAAGAGCGTCTGCGAGATCACTGCGCGCAGTGATTCGGACAGCATGGAGCGCACCATTTCCTTTTCTGCAGCGGGGAACACGTCGACCACGCGGTCGATGGTTTTGGCGGCGGACGAGGTGTGCAGGGTGCCAAACACCAGGTGGCCGGTTTCGGCGGCGGTCAGCGCCAGGCGGATGGTTTCCAGATCGCGCAACTCGCCCACCAGGATGACGTCCGGATCTTCCCGCAGCGCCGAGCGCAGGGCGTTGTTGAACGATAACGTGTGCGGTCCGACCTCACGCTGGTTGATCAGGCATTTCTTGCTCTGGTGCACGAATTCGATCGGGTCTTCGACCGTTAGAATATGCGCATACTGGTTTTCGTTGACGTAATCCATCATCGCCGCCAGCGTAGTCGACTTGCCCGAGCCCGTTGGCCCGGTTACCAGTACGATGCCACGCGGCTGGTCGGATATTTCCTTGAAAATGGGTGGGCAGTTGAGATCTTCCAGCGACAGCACTTTGGAGGGAATCGTCCGGAATACCGCGCCGGCGCCATACTGCTGATTGAATGCGTTGACGCGAAAGCGCGCCAGTGAGGGAATTTCAAACGAGAAATCGATTTCCAGCGTTTCTTCGTACACCTTGCGCTGGCTGTCGTTCATGATGTCGTACACCATGCGGTGCACGTCTTTGTGATCCATCGGCGGCAGATTGATGCGGCGAATATCGCCGTTGACGCGAATCATCGGTGGCAGGCTTGCCGAAAGGTGTAAGTCGGATGCCTTGTTCTTGACGGCAAAAGCCAGCAATTCAGAAATATCCACACATGCCTCGCTCAAATGTTTATTGGGGGGTGTTTGACAGATAATAATCTCAAAGGCTAACGGCCCGAAATCACGCAAACTTGAGCCTGACATGATGTTTCCTGACGTTACCCCTGAAAGCCGTTTGCACGCAGTGCAGCAACGGATCACAAACGCCGCTGTCGAAGCGGGGCGTGATCCGTCCGGGGTGAGCCTGCTGGGCGTTAGCAAGACCTTTGACGCGACCGCCGTGCGCGACTTGGCGGCCTGCGGATTGTGTGAGTTCGGCGAAAATTACGTGCAGGAAGCGTTGGAAAAGCAGGCACAGTTGGGCGATTTGCCGCTGGTATGGCATTTTATTGGGCCGATTCAAAGCAACAAGACGCGGACCATCGCCGAACATTTCAGCTGGGTGCATGGAATCGATCGGCTGAAGATTGCCGAGCGGCTATCCGCACAGCGCCCGGCCGGGATGCCGCCTCTGCAAGTGTGCATCGAGTTCAACGTGAGTGGCGAGACCAGTAAGGGCGGCGTGGGTCTCGCTGAGCTACCGGCGCTGGCCGATGCCGTGGCTGCGCTGCCGAGGCTGCAGTTGCGCGGCTTGATGGCAATTCCCGCCGCGTCAGCCGATGGGGTCACGCAGCGTGCCGCATTTCGGCAGGTGCGGCTGGCCTTTGAACAGTTGAATACGCGGGGCCTTAGGCTCGACACCCTGTCAATGGGCATGTCATCCGATCTGGAGGCTGCCATACTGGAAGGCGCGACTCTTGTGCGCGTCGGTAATGCACTATTTGGTGAGAGGAAAAAGAAACATGCATAAAGTGAGCTTTATCGGTGGGGGCAATATGGCCGCCGCCATTATTGGTGGGTTGATTGCCAGCGGTGCGCAGTCCACTGATATCGAAGTGGTGGAAGTCAATGCCGATGCGCGGGCGCAACTGGCGTCGCGTTTTGGCGTGGTGACCCACACGGACATGTCACAGGCGCGGCTCCATCCTTTGATCGTGCTGGCAGTCAAACCGCAATCCCTGCCCGAGGTGGCGGCTACACTCGCTTCCCGTCTCGCCGGCCATCTGGTGGTATCGATCGCTGCCGGGGTGCGAGTGTCGGACCTTTCCCGCTGGCTGGGTGGGCATGACCGCATCGTGCGCGCCATGCCCAACACGCCCGCGCTGGTGCAGGCCGGGATTACCGGGCTGTTTGCCCCCGCCGTTGTCGACCAGGCGGCGCGCTCACAAGCCGAAGCCGTCCTGCGTGCGGTGGGCGGGGTGGTGTGGGTGGCGGACGAACCCATGCTGGATGCAGTGACCGCCGTATCAGGTAGCGGCCCCGCCTATGTTTTTTACTGCATCGAGTCGCTCGAAGCGGCGGCCCTGGCAAAGGGCCTGGCGCCGGCCACGGCGCGCCAGCTGGCACTGCAAACTTTTTTTGGCGCGGCCAAGCTGGCGCTGGAATCGGGTGAGGACCCTGCCCTGTTGAGGCAACGCGTCACCTCTAAGGGCGGCACCACCGAGCGCGGGGTGGCCGCGCTGGAGGCGGCGAAGATCAAGCTTGCTTTTGAACAGGCAGTGGACGCTGCGAGCCGGCGCAGCGCCGAACTCGGAGATGAACTGGGGCGGCTCGCATGATTTCGGGCGCATTGACCTTCCTGTTGCAGACCCTGGGCAACCTGTTTGTGATTGCCGTGCTGCTGCGCTT